>JBBQXY010000046.1:0-34613 GCA_038209195.1 Ktedonobacterales bacterium
CAGATAGTATCGTTCAACCGGGCACCAATGATGCCAACGAACAAGAAGACAGCAGCAAGCCAGACGAAGAACCCTTACTACATGATCAACAGGTGGAATTACCTACAGTAGCGCCAGTATTTACGCCAGCGATGTCCGCACCGAATTTGGTTATCTGGACACCACGCTTTATCGTCCTATTTACCTTAACGCTCGCTGCTGGTTTGACTATCGATAGCATGTTGGCCCAAGGGTGGCAAAACCGGTTCATTGTAGCGGCGTGGGTATCGTTAGGACACGTAGGTATAGCTACTGGCTGCTTGCTCGGTATTATTATGATAACGCACTCGCGATGGATGCGCCTCGGAGGTGTTTTTGGCAGTGCCTGGGCTATCTTTACTGGCATCAACCTGCTCTTGACGCTAATCACGCTAGGTCCCACATCCCCTGTACTGGCTTATGTGAACACGGCTATTGCGAGTGCATTGCTTGGAATCTATACCTGCTTTTCTCTCGAGCAAACACCTTTGACCAGATGGGATGGTTGGTTTTTCAGCATTGCCTTGCTCGTGAGCCTCGCTGTTCTTGTCCTCACCTATTTGCTAACACCTGTAGCTAGCCGCTCGTTGGGTGCAGTTGGCAGTGGTATAGCGGCTACCTGTCTTATATTGAGTATGCTGGTATGGTGGATTCGCCCTTCGGTTTGGAAAACACAGCCAGGTATAACATTTTTGCTGGGTGTAATGCCTGCTCTGTTCCTCCTGCTTGCACTCCCAGGGGTGGGACGGGGACAGACAAATTTTTACCTCACACAGGTGGCCTACCTCGCGTTCCTGTTGGGAATGATGCGCGTGTTGCAAGGTGAAATGCGCAAAAAGCAGCTAGCAAAGTGATCAACTTTATAAAAGATTATCGAGGCGACCATCTACCATTTTCAAGCGTCGATCGGCGATGGCAGCGATGTTTGTGTCATGAGTTACTACAACGAGCGTGTAGCCATGTTCTCGACAAAGCGTATCCAGCAGTTGCATGACCTGCACACCAGTTGCTGCATCCAGACTACCCGTCGGTTCGTCGGCTAATAATAAGGGCGGCGACGCGATCAATGCGCGAGCAATCGCAACGCGCTGCTGCTCCCCACCCGACAATTGGCTGGGATAGTGCTCTATGCGCGTGGTAAGGCCAACCTCGGCTAATAATGTCGCTGCTTGTTTGCGTAACAGGCGGCGCGAAGAGTAGGGCAGCAAAGGTAGCATCACATTTTCCAAGGCGGAAAGCGTGGGCAATAAGGAAAACTGTTGAAAGACCAGACCTACCTGTTCACGGCGAAAATGTGCCAGTGCCGAACCGCGCAGTTCGTTGGTGACAATACCAGAGCCAATGCACACTTCGCCTCGCGTTGGCCAAGTGAGAGCAGCGCACAAACGCAGAAATGTTGATTTTCCTGCTCCCGATGGCCCCACAATGGCTACGTGTTCACCTTTTTGCACTACTACATCTACCCCGCGCAAGACCGTGACTTCTTCCGCAGCAGTAATATACTTGAAATGCACATTAGAGCAAACTATCATCTCCATACAAACACCTTCTTAGTCTCGTGCCAGAGCGGACCGAGAGCAGCTATGCTCACTACTACCACGCCTGCCAATGGACCTGCGCACAACAACATTAGGCTTATCTGTAGCGAGGGCAATGCGCCCCCAATGCTGACCAAACCCAATGCCACGAGTACGCCTATCTCCCCGCTGAGCAATGCGGGCCTCCAACTACTCCAAAGCAAGCGCACCAAGACAGAGCGACGCTCCCAACCGACCATCGCCAACAACGCTATCTCTTCTCGCCTTCCCCTGAGCAATACGATGGTACATAAAGTCACCGTCAAGAGAGAAGCTAGTATGATAAGCAAGAGCAAAGCCAACTGAGAAGTTTCTAAAGCCGTCCGTACCTGGCTACCCAGGACAGTCAGCACTAACGCCTGGTTAAAACCTGTCACCAGCAAATATTCTATGGCTATAAGAAATACCGCAATCGTGATTGCTATTGTATGAGCAAGGGGGGCAATGACCTTGCTATACAGTAGCTCAGCATTTCTTCGCTGTTGAGCTGTCTTTTTTTGTGATTCCGCGCAAGCCATTGAAACAAGAGTGCAGCAGTAGAGCAAGAAACCTATGCCTAATAAAAGCCATAAAACCAGCGGCAAGAGGCTACTTTGCCAGAAATGTCCCACTAACACGATAAAGGTTGCTGCCACAAGACCACCTGGAATGCAGAGCAGCAATGCATCTAGCAACAACACGCTTACCAGCAATGGAGAATGCCAACCGAGTTGCTGCAATAACAACACGTCTTTTTTGCGCCCGCCCCCCACCAATATGCCCGCGATGCCAATGGCTAAGAGGCAAACTAGCGCACAAAGGAGCAGTAATGTTTCCTGTAAGGTATCCAGACCATGGACAATTTGGACAGCAACGCCGATCGCACGCCACGATGTATGTAAAGTTGCGTCGGAATTTCTTGCAGATGCTGCTGAGGATGATGAGGATGCTAAGGCTGGTGAGGTCGATAGTGACAAAGTACGGAGCGAAGAGCCGTCGAGAATATCAACGTGCAGGCCAGTGCGAGCCGTAATCGCGGCAGAGGTCGCTTGCAACAGGGCCAGACTACGCTGACTATAATGTTCCACATCGCTCAAGCGAATATAGAGACCGCTATAGCAATTGGCTCCATTGATATTACAGGCCTGGCTCAGGGGTATAAAGCGCACGGCTGCTGGCAACAAGGGCAAACGTTCTGGAGCCGTCACTGGCACTATGTTGGCATGTGCAGAGAGCAGATTGAGGGGTAGAGATAAATTATCAGGCGCGGCTATGTGCTCAATCAAGGGCTGTCGATAGAGCGAACCCTGCGTATCGGAGCCAATTGCTGCAACAGCGACCTGTCCGTTGACGATCTGTTGTGGAGTAGCGCCATACGTTGTATGCGAGAAGCGCAGCAGTTGGACGCCCACAGATTGGTAGAAGATAGCTCCTTGCCGCACCGTTTGTGGCTGCCAGCAATCGACACGCCTCATACACGCTGGCAGCAATGGAATAGCTGCCAGCAATTTTTCGACACGCACAGAGAGATGGATACTCGGTACGGATGGCATACCTGTTAGCAACGATTGCACCAGCGTTGACTGCTGCGCAGTTGGTACGCCGACGATTGCTTGAAGAGCGGGTACAGAGAGAGTGAACAGCGCTGGGGTTGTACTATTTTGAGCCACAAGGTAGTTTATGGTGGGGCTATTGGTTAGCGTTGTAGTGGTCAGGTGGGCTAAATCGGTGACATCAACATCGGCGTCACTGCTACTTATCGTTTGGCTCGACCACGTTGCTGAGATATGGTATAACCCTGGTGCTGGCAGTTGGACAGGCAATTGGATAGCCATGCTCTGCCAGCCAACGGTGGCGAAAGGGACAATAGCCATAACGTGTGCCAGAGAACGTATTGTAGTTGTTTGTTGTAGGCTAATACCGCCATAGCTCTCCAATGCGCTCTGCGGGTCTAGCCAGCCAGCAGAGCGTTCTAATTGAGTGACAGTCGAGGGTGGGCGCACTAACAAGTCGTAGGGACCACGCCAGCTTTGCGCTATTTTTTGTTGCGTTTGTACACTGGCGATATCGTGCACCATGCCAATAACCTGCGCTGAACACACCAGCAGCAAGAAGGCGCAGGCAACTGGTATAAACTGGTCCACGCGCCGTCGCAAACTCCATATGGCAAAGATGAAAACCGCGCGAGTTGCCCTGACAAAACGGTGAGCACGCTTTGTCTCATGTCTATCAAGACTGGGAGAAGTGTATTGGACTAGATCAGGTTGTGTAGATTTGCTGACAGTCTTCATAGCACCACGGGCGGTGGCGTAGGCAGATTTTTCTCTAGTCGCCGCTCATGCAAGGATACAGGCGTGACCACCATACGACTGTATTTCGCGCTATCAACCTGACCTTTCAGCACAAATGGCATCGTCGTACCCGGCAGTACATCTTCCGCCGTGCCCAGAGCCTGTCCAACGACATTACCTGAGCCATCGTAGAGGGTCGCGATCAGGGAAACATCGAAGGGAAAGTGTGTTGTGCCAGTATTTTGCACGGTGCCATCCACTTCGGCCTGGCTATCGAGGATAGTGATATTCTCTGAAAGCACATGAAATAATTTCAGGCGTGGGTCGGGCTGAGAACTCTGCTGTTGCTGACCACAGCCAACGAGCAACAAGGCGCAAAAAAAGAGCATGAGTGCAAAAATATAGTAGGGTCGCACAAAAGTTGTCATAGGCAATTTCGCTCCTGGAATGATAAAGGAAGATGCAAACGAGCCTCGCTCGGTGCGGGTAGGCCAATGGTTTGCATAATGGTCGGGGCAATGATAAAACTGGCATAGTTCGTATCGTCAATTGAGCCAGCACACACACCGGGACCAGAGAGGGCAAGCATTGTCTGTTTGCTGGTGCCCTGTCCCGTGCTACCCATGCCATAAAAGTTATCAGCGTCGGTGTGATTGGCTTGGGCCTGGCTGGTGGTCAGCATGACCAGCGACTGTTGCAATACCCCGGTGTGTGCCAACCATGACAGCAGTTGCCCAAAAGTCTGATCGGCTTGGAGTAACGCCTGCTGGTAATCATCGCCCGGTGCAGAGGGGCTGGAACTTGCCGCGCTCGCAGGCAAGGAAGCCAGTTCAGCGTACAGCAGAAAGCCATTGCGCTGTTGCGCACCAGAAAGCACCGCATCCTGCACTTGTGTTAGCCAATTGGAGGCATCAAACGTGGTCGAACGCTGCAAGACATCGACACTGCGCGTCGTGGCATCGCTCAGGATATAGTCGCTACCGGCGATCACGCTCGTTTGCATTCCATAGCCTTTTGCCACGTCAAAGATAGATTCCTGTCCAAAGAGATGCGCGCTGCGCTGGCCAGTAAACCAGAACGTTGTATCGATATTGTCTGGCATACCCCACGCGACAGGATGCGGCCAGGGGTCATAGGTAGCCCATTGCGGATAGGTACCCGTCAAGAGGGCATATTGATCGAGTGGACGCCAACCATACGGTTGCCAGACCGAACTACTGACGGCGGCATGGCGCAAAAACGTGCGCAGGTTTTGGGTCTGATCGAGCAATAACGGATCGGCTAAGAGAGAGCTAGCATAAAAGCCTCGTAGATCTAGCATAATGACATTTTTCGCCTGTCCAGGCAGCAACGAACGCTTCCCTGGGGCAGAAACAGCAGTAAGAGGCAAGACTAATCGCGAGCGATTTCCCGCCACTATGACCGATGGAAATATGCGCTCTGCATAGTAGCATCCATCGCCAAGGTTATAATAGCGGCTGGCGACGACAGTATACTGATCGGGCGCGAGGTGCATAAATTGGAAGACTCCTGAACTATCGGTGACTGTGTGCAGGGCGTTGCTGGTGCGTTGTCCTGCTACAACCGGCAGATCAATCCAGACTACCGCGCCCAGCACGGGTTTACCTGTCGCGGCATCAGTCACGCTACCGCTCAGCGTAAAGCCTCCTGTACGAAATTGAAAGCCAGGGATGAGTGATTGCTGCACCGTGATATCAAGGTCATCTTTCTCAGGGTCGTTCACATCCCCAATCACTGGCTGAAACGTTGGCTGCTGGCTTGTCGGATGCTGTTGAGCGACGGGAGCGGAGTGAGGCAATTGCACAAAATAGATAACGCTCGCGGCAAGCAGAAGGACGATGAACACGCCCGAGCACAAAGCCAGCCTGCGTCGCGTGGAGAATCTCCTATGAAACTGTTTGCCATTGTTCCATCTACGCATCTTCACAACCTCACTGCAAATAGTCCATGATCGCCAAGCGAAGCCTGATAGAGGGTGGTATTGGCCACAATTGGAGCCGCTCGCAACTCTCCCAGTTGCCAATGATACAAATGCATGCCATTCTGTGCATTGACGATCACGCATTCTCCGCCTTGTGTTGCCACGATGACCCACTCTTGCTTGCCGAATTGCACCACGGTGGACGAGGCAACAATTGCACTGCCCATCGCTGTGCGCCAGGACAGTCGTCCACTAGCGGCAGCGAATGCGTAGAGATAGCCAGCGAAGCCACTGAGATAAAGAGTGTCGAATTGTAAAGAGAGGGCTGGTGAAGAAGCAGAACCAGCGGGGATATGCGCACTCCAGCGCAATTTGCCTGTACGCGTATCATAGGCCACGATCCGTCCCGACCATGTAACGACATAGACCAGCCCCAACGCCTCATCTACCATTGGGCCGCCAGTCATACGTTCACCTAGTGCCGCCTCCCACACTTTGCGCCCTGTACGCAAGTCCAGCGCGTTAAATTCATTCGAGGCTCCCAGTGCCACATACACCAAGCCATTGGCGATAGCGGGAGGAGTATGTGTTGGCCAGAACTCCGCTAGCGCGTCTTCTGAATGGAAGGCCCAATATTCTTCGCCCGTCAACGAGTCAAGGCAAAGCAGCGAATTGGCACCACTAGCAACCAGCACATCTCGCCCAACCACCATGGGCGCGGCACGCACCACTCCTACCGTATCAAACCGCCAGCGCAATTGTCCGGTATTGGCGTCCAGTGCCGCGATTGAATGTTCAGCCATAGCAAGGTAAAGCAACCCATTCGCCAAAGCCAATCCATTGGACGTCATTTCTCCACCAACTGGTACGCGCCATTGTTCAGCACCACTACGCATATCCAGTACATGTAAATAGCCGTCCGGCGCAAGGAGATACAGATGGTTGTTGCCGATGATAGGCGCGTTTAGCAATGGCGTCCCAAACGAGCGAAACCACAGTGGTGCAGGTGTAGCTGAAGTTCGCCCAAGACAGCATGACGGGAGAGTGACCGCACGCGTTGCGGTACTATCATACCCTGCTAGCGACCATGCGTTAGCAGGCAAGCGCATTTCAGCCTGCGTTGGCAAGGGAGCGTCATGAAAATGTATTTGCGAATAGGGCAGAATGGCTTCCCCTCCAGCCAGCACTGCCGTTGTAGCCACAGGTGTGACCTGATGATATGAGCTAGTACTACAGGCAGAGCATAGACAAAGGATAATGCAGCCTATAATCAAATTCATATTTCGATATTTAATTTTCTGCTCACTTGAATGCATACATCATCCCATTGAGGCTCCCTATATAAATAGCACTGTTCGCTAAGGATGCTGAGCTTCTCACCTCTCCCGTATAATAACGCCACGCTGGGCGGCCTGTGCGCGTGTCGAGCGCGTAGAAATAGCCATCTCCAGACCCGACATAGACCAGGCCAGAAGCAATTATTGGTGTCGCTAAAATCTGCGTACCGGTTGCATAACGCCAGATGGCATGGCCTTTTAGCGCGTCCAGGCAGAGCAATGTCCCACGGTAATCACCAACATACAGCCTTCCATTTGCTAGAGCCATGCTTCCACCGATACCGTCAACTACGGTTTGGTTGAGTTTTGCATTGAGGGAATACGACCAGAGTTTTGCACCACTGCTACGATTCAGGGCATAGATGCTGCCGTGCCAGGTGGCGACGTAGACGGTATTGCCGGACACGAGGGCCGAACTGGTGATACGATCGCCCGTATCAAAAGACCACACTACTTGCCCATTTGCTACATTCAAAGCCCAAAACTGCGTTCCTGAACCCAGACCACTATAGACAGTATTTCCTGAAACAGTAGGTGAGGCAGTGCTTGGCCAACCTTCTACACCATGATGGAATTTCCATAGTAGCTTTCCGCTGCTAGCGTCTAGAGTCCATGCGGTGGTACGAGTGGCAAGAAAGACACGACCGTTTACCGCTAGTGGAGCCGCTTGAATCTTCTCATTCGTCTCAAATTGCCAATAGACTTGACCAGTATGGGCATCGAGTGCAGCCAGAGCGGTGCTATGTATGGCGATGAATAGCACCTGGCCTTCCAACGCGGGGGTGGAATCGGTCAGGTTGTCATGTAGAAAATAACGCCACACTATCGTTCCAGTCCCCTGCTTAAGCGCATACAAATAGCCATCGCTGCTGCCAATAAAGAGCATGCCCAGTCCTGCCACCGCAGAAGAAAAGACTGGGCCAATTTTTCGCGACCACGCTAACTTACCCTGTACAGTGTGTAATTGCACCACAGGGTCTACATACCCGGTATGACCGGGATCATAACCAAACATTGGCCAATCACCAATGCTTGAGCCCTGGAGCAAGGAGACATGAATGATGTGGTTCTGGTTTGCCGTTGACCGTGATAATTGGGTGGAGGTAGATGTGCAAGCTGTCAAAAGGATCAAACCAAATACTAAGAGCATTAGCAGTTTTCGTCGCAAAGCCCCAACCTTTCAGAGAAATTTTTGCTTTCCCCAAAGTAAACCGCATTCTTACGCAAAATCCCCTATTTCTGTGTTGAAAAAATAGCAAGTAAGCTATCTCGAAATAGCCCTAATCAAACTCTGGGTTCTCGTTTATTCAAACCGTGGAAGGATTGCTCGATCTATTCCGCGCTAGAAGGCTCATGAACTTTTGAAGGAATTTTATAAGGAGGACTTATTCATGGTTTTGTCCCGTTTATGGCGTCCATCGTATAGTTTTATCGTACTCGGTCTATTGTTTGTGGCATTGTTAAGTGCCTGTGGTAGCAATGCCACGACTGCCACTACAACAAAAACTACTTCTTCCACGACAAATCATCAGGCAGCGGTGCCGCCCGCAAGCGCGACTGCCACCGCGCTTGCCCAGATGGTGGCATTCATCGGGCAACCGACCGCGAAAATCGTTTCAGGCACAACATTTGAGGTAGATGGCACCCTCAAGAATGGCGATAGCAAGCAACATGATATCTATGTAAAAGTTGCTCTGCTTGATGCTAGCGGAAAAATCATCGCTTCGACCATTCACAATGTTGACAATGTAGCGGGCGGTGCAACGGTCTCCTATAAAATTCAAGGGACGACACTGCAACCAACTTGGTCAACAGTCGAGGCCACTGTTGATAAAGTGACCGAAAATGTCGGTGGATCAGGGTCTGATTAACACATTCCATGAAGAACTGGCAAGTGCTGGCTCTTCATGTGCTTTGAATTGGAAAGGAGTAGAGAAGTGCAAAGAACAGGCTTTAGATGGCTATCCCGGCGTCGTTACACTATCGTAGCGACAGTAGCCGTCTCTATGCTGCTTATTTCATCGATTGTACTTATCCCGCGCGGTATTTCCCTTTACGCGCAGTCAGGCCATAGTGGCCCTAGCAACCTTTACGTCCCGTCAAGTGCTTTTGGCGATACCGATGATCTTCCCAATGGCTCGATCCACGCACAACGAGTGGGTCTGGCGGCTGGTAGCGCAACAGTGAGTGGGGTTGTCAAGGATGCCAGCACGGGGAATCCGGTTGCCAATGCTCTGGTTGGTATCAGTGCTGGCGCGGTTGGCTCGACGGCCCAGTATGCAACAACAGCTAGCGATGGCAGCTATAGCTTCAGTAGTATTGCCGGTGGAACGTATAATCTTTCCGCTAGTCGCTATACCATCAGTGGCACACAGCCTTTTTACAAAGACGCGCAACAGATGAGCGTGAATGTAAGCAGTACTGCCACGGTCAATTTTAGCCTGACACCTATTGCAGTGCCAGGGTCACGCACGATACCCTCTGGACGAGCCAAGAATCTGATCATTGCAGACTACGATGAAACCTACCATGATTCCTGGTTCAATGATAGCCAGTCGATGGTGAATAGCTCTCCTGCCACGCATCAACTTGCCCAGGCTGGTGTGCTGGCAACAGAGAACTGGACACAGTATGGCTGGTCGCCAATCGACCACTACCAGATTGCCGTGGGCTCATATCCCGCCTGGCGTACACCCGACGCCCCAGGAAAAGTATGGGGGCAGCCTGACGGCCTTGATACCAATATCTGGTATGGCGGCTCGGAAGTCTTTGGACAAGAGTCCATCTTTGATGTGGCGAAAAGTTATGGTATGAATACCGCGGTTATCGGCGGCAACGATTACCCAACAGGACACATCACCAATGCCAATGTAGATCAAATTTCGCTGGGGCAGAACATTAACGGCGTGCCAACGCAATGGGTTACGGAGGTTGAGAACTTTATCACCGCCCACGCCTCTAATCCAAATGGATTCGTGATCTATATGCCTATCACGGAGGCCGAAGGACGTAGTGTGGAAAGCACCAGCCCTGATAGTGCTGGTAGTCTCTACCAACAGGCCAGTGGATGGGACGACCAGGCCTTCGGCTTGTTGCAAACCTGGCTGCAACAGAACGGCTATGCGAGCAATACCGATGTTTCTATCACGTCAGACGAGGCCGAGAACGACCACACAAGCTACGACAATTTCTATGGTGTAGGTAGTACAGGCCAAGGTTCAACACGGCACAATCCTTTTGTCTTCGCAGGGCCGGGGATTGCGAGCGGCGTAACGTATACCACGACGATGGGCATTGACGACCTGAGCACCAACTACATGTATGCCCTTGGTCTACCCGCACCCATCGATAGCCGTGGTCATGTCATTGCCAGTTTCTTTACTGGCGGTGGTAGCACACCGACACCAACGCCAACCAATACGCCAACTTCCACACCAACCGCGACCAATACACCGACACCCACTCCTACGAACACGCCAATACCAACTAATACACCAACGGCGACGGCAACCGCGACCAATACGCCAACGGCGACTCCAACCAATGCACCGACTGCCACCCCTGGGCAGGGTACAAACCTCATCCAGAATGGAAGCTTTGATGCAAGCACTAGTGGTTGGGTTTATGGCGGTACAACTCATCCACGACGAACCTCGACGCAGGCACATAGTGGGTCATATGCGCTGAAGTTGGGGACGAGCAGTGGGCAGCAAGGGAATTCAAGCGCGTACCAGATGGTAACTATTCCGTCTGCGACACATTCAGCGCGTCTGAGCTTCTACTACTGGCCAGCCAGCAATGACTCCAGCACATATGGTTGGCAAGAGGCTGATGTGATCAATAGTAGCGGCACTGTGTTAAAGCAACTCTTTGTCAACACCACCAACGACCAGAGCTGGATTCAGATGACCTTTGACCTGTCTTCCTACGCGGGCCAAACCATCGGCATCCAATTCCTCGACGACGAGAACTCAGGTGGGCAGTCGTACTATACCTATATGTACGTAGATGATGTCACATTGAACGTGAGCTAATCGCTGACCATGTAGTGCGCAAGAGTTATGTAAGCAGATGGAGGACTGGCAACCGATGGATGCCAGTCCTCCATCTGCTTATAAAAACACCATTGATATATCAAACTGAAGCCGCAATGCCCTTAACCAGATAGGCCAAAGTCCTCATATCCCCGACGAGAAACGTCTCTTTCACTTGCGACGGACGCTCCAAGCCCTGGCGATTGACCCAGACTGTTGTATAGCCAAGCTCTGTGGCTGGTACGACATCATATTTGAAACCAAAGCCCGCGTGCCAGATCTCAGAAACCTGTAACCCCAACCTCTCACGGGCCAAGAGAAAACCTTTGTGACTGGGTTTGTAGGCTCCTGCTTGCTCGGCGGTGATGATGTCGTCGAACTTGACGCCGATAGTCCGCTCGGTTTCGGCAATGATAGCGTCATCGGTATTGGTTATGAGGACAACTTTGACGTATTGCTGCAAAGCCAGAATCGCTTCCTTGCTATCGGGAAATGGCTTCCATTGGCCCATCGAATCGGCAAATGCTTCCACATCAACTTCGCTATAGGGCAAAGAAAAATGGTCAAAGGCCAATTTCATGGTACCGCGCAAAACTTGTCGATAAGGGCGATACTGTTGTTGGATATAACCAAACTGTACTTCTTCCCAATACTTTTGTAAAGTACGAGCGTCTATGCCCGTAATATTTTTCTCAGCCAACCTCTGCTTAAAAAATTGCGCGATTTCGCTTTCCCAATCAATCAAAGTTCCATAACAATCAAAGGTAATGGCTTTGGGCAACATATCCATAGCAGTTCCTCTTTTCTTGCATCATTCCAGGCCGTGACTGGCGGCACCTAGTAAGGCAACGGCGGGGTTAAGGATTACATGTACTGGCATGTCGTTGAGTAACTTCACGAAACGCCCTTTGTCACGGAATGCGTGCATGAAGCGCTCGTGTCCGAGGAAGGAGAGAATACGCGGTGGGATGCCACCACCCAGGTAGATACCGCCGGTAGCCATCACCTTGAGGGCCATATTGCCGGCCTCCGACCCCAAAATCGCGACAAATGTATTCAACGTTTCAACACAAAGCTCACTTGAGCCATTTAATGCCGCGTTGACGATGATGGGTGTGAGGTCTTCAGCCGTAGCCAGTTGTCCTTTGAGCAGGGCCGATTCATCGGCATGGCCACTGTCTCGCAGATAGGCATAAATATTGGGAATACCTTTGCCGGAACAGACGCGCTCATAGCTGACATGGTCAAAGCGTTGCAGCAGATAGCGCAGTAGTTCAATTTCAAGCTCGTTGGTGGGGGCAAAATCGCTATGACCGCCCTCAGAGGTATGGGTGCGGTACTTTGCCCCATCCCATGTGAGGAACGCTTCGCCTAAACCTGTTCCAGGAGCGATGACCGCGATATTCCCTCTAGCTACAGGTTGCCCGGCACTCAGGGTTAGAATTTCTGCTGGCTGAAGCAATTCAATTGCGTGAGCAACGGCATCAAGGTCGTTGAGCAAGCGAACAGAGGAAAGTTTTAGCGTTTCAGCCAGTTCTTTCTCATCCATGACCCAAGGTAAGTTCGTAATGGTGGCCCGGCCCGCGATGACGGGGCCAGCAACACCGAAACTCGCACGATCTACGGTCAGATGGGTCTGAGCTAGAAAGGTGCGTACCAATGCTTCCAGGCTCGTAAACATAGCACTGGGAAACGTGGCCTGAGCCAATGGTTTGCGCAATCCTTCCTCAGGTGAATAAACGGCAAGATTAGTTTTGGTGCCTCCGATATCTCCGGCAAGTAGCATCTATGGTATCCTCCTTTTCATTACATTGTACTGTAAAAATGGAGGTTCAGGTGTATCCATTGCTCCAGCTTTCGCCTCCTCATGGCTACAAAGCAGTGTAAATTGCCCCAAATACAGGTGACAGGGTCACTAACTTGGTGTATAATACGTTGCTTAGAAGCAGAATACTAGAACTGCGTACACAGGGTGTTGCAGGGATATGCCATTGACACTTGGAGAGCCTGAAAGATGACCACGACGACTATTGCACGCGGGAAATATCATATCTGGACGGTTGGTTGCCAGATGAATCAAGCGGATTCGCAACGCATCCAGACCATCCTTGATGAATTAGGCTGGGAAGAGACCAGCATGGACGAGGCTAATCTCGTGGTCCTCAATACATGCAGCGTGCGCAAAGCACCAGAGGAGAAGGCGCATAACCAGCTAGCCCTGCTGCGACAGGCTAAAGCCAAACGTAGTGATCTCCTGGTCGCATTGATGGGCTGCATGATCGGCAACCAGAAGACTATCGACGAATTGAGACATCGCTACCCGCATATTGACCTGTTCATGAAAGTGGAACAGGCAGATATCCTCCCACGCTTCCTGGAAGAGCGCTGGACGCCCATCTCCGGTGCAGGTTGCCTTGATATCGAATATATGCCCAATGAGCCGGAAGAGGATTTCCAGTTAGAAGATGCAATCCCTACAGAGCCAGTATTGCCCACCTTTGCCACCTCATTCAACACCAGCGGGAAACGTACAGTATTACCGATGGCGATTACGCCGAAGCCGGGTGAACGCCTTGCGCATTATCCCACGAAGATTGAACCGGCACAGGCCAGCCCAACCGCGTGGTTGCCCGTTGTCCTGGGTTGCAACAAAGTTTGCACGTACTGTATTGTGCCCTACCGCCGTGGGCGAGAACGTAGTCGGCCTGTTGAGGAGTTAATTATCGAGGCTCGCGCGCTGGTTGGAAAAGGAGCTAGAGAGCTCACCCTGCTGGGACAAACAGTGGAGGCTTATGGCCTGGATTTGCCAGACAAGCCCGACTTGGCCTATTTAATGGAGCAACTCAGCGCAATTGATGCTCTGGAACGCATTCGTTTTATGACTTCATATCCACGACACATGACCGATAGTATGATTGAGCGCATGGCACAGCTACCCAAAGTCTGTGAGCATCTCAATATTCCGGTGCAGGCTGGAGACGATAACCTACTCAAGCGCATGAAACGTGGGTATACACTGGATGAATATCGCGAGAAAATTTCGCGGGTGCGCGCGCTATGGCCGGGCATTTCGCTCTCAACAGATGTAATCGTAGGCTTTTGCGGCGAGACAGAAGAAGAGTTCCAGCACACGCTGGACATGATTGAAGAGATTCGTTTTGATGTAGTACACGTTGCCGCCTACTCACCGCGTCCTGGCACCGTCGCCGCTCGTTGGGAAGATGATATTCCACTACCCGAAAAGAAACGCAGATTGCACGCAGTAGAAGACGTACAAGCAAAAATTGCCCTGGCAATAAACCAGCAGTATCTTGGGAATATCGAAGAGGTCCTGGTTGAAGAGGAAAACAGCACACATGGCCGCCAGCAATGGAAAGGCCGTAATCGTACAAATAAGCTGGTCTTCTTCCCGCAGCCAGACGCGGAATGCAACATTCGCCCTGGTGACCTTGCCAAAGTACAGATTGAGCGCACAACCGCGTGGTCATTGCAGGGTTGCATGGTTGCGGTATAATACACAGACGACAAAACAAGATGATGGAGGAGGCATCGATGACGCAAGCACAATCGGCGGAAGAGAAAGCACGCCTGAAGAAACAATGGACGGATATGGCCATACAACAAGCTTTATCCAGCCAGTGGGAAGAGGCTGTTTCCACCAATAGGAATATCTTGAATCTCTTTCCTGCCGAGCCAGATGCATTCAATCGGCTCGGCAAAGCATATAGTGAGCTAGGGCAGTACACGGAGGCGCGGCGAGCTTACGCCCAAACGCTGAAACACAGTCCTCAAAACACTATTGCCAAGAAAAACCTGGATCGGCTCGCGTTGCTGCAGGAGACACCCGTTCAGTCTCATGCTGGAAGTGAGCGTATTGATCCACGACTGTTTATTGAAGAGACAGGAAAAACCGGCATGACAGAACTCATTAACATCGCCTCAGGGTCTGTCCTGGCAAAGGTCGGTGTTGGTGACAAGGTACAAATGCATGTCAGTGGACACACTATTTTAGTGCGCAACGCCGTTGGCGAAGACATTGGGCAGGTTGAGCCACGACTGGCCAATCGCTTGATTAACTTCATGGAGGGAGGCAATCGCTATGCTGCCGCAATTCTTGCGATGGAACATGGTCAGGTTCGCCTCATTATTCGCGAAGAATATCAACACCCCACAATGTTCGGCAAAGTGAGTTTCCCATCGCAAGGGAGTGGTGATACTATCCGTGCCTACACGAAAGATAGTATGCTGCGTTATGACCGCGACGATGATGACGATCTGGGCAACGACGACGAATACTACGATGGCGGTGACGAACCCGACGACATGACCGAAATTGATTTTGAAAGCAATACTTCCGAATCTGAGGAGTAACTGTTTTCATTGATTGTGTTGGTGGGGCAATTGCTAACCACCAACACAACCAATGATAACTACCATACTGTCAAACTACATTTGGCACACCGCCTTCGGCGGTGGGAATGAGATGGGAACTAGGGCACAGCCCTAGAACCCAGTCAAGGGGTTGCCGCCCCTTGCATCCCTGCTTTGACAAACGTAAGTTGACGTTGAACTACCGACGTTTTTATATTACATTAGGAGAAATGACACCCATGAACAAGACAAAAAAAGTAGCCTGGCACAAACACCTGGCGAAAGCGAAGAAATTTGAAGAGAAACGCCAGGCCCAAAAGACCAGTGGCACTCCTACACCATCGACAGCGCGGCGATAACAGCCGCGCTTCCCTATTATATGTGAATAAATGAGCAGTTCACCTACATCTTCAGCCTCAGTACGTAATATACTCACCTTGCTTGCCTCACGCGATGCACAACTTATAGGGGGAGCAGGAGGGTTAGAACGTCGGGTGACGTGGTCCTGCCGTATGCGTTCACGTCTTCCAGCCTTTGAAAGTGTACGCGGCGGTGAACTTGCTTTGCTAACCTTGCAACAATTGCGCCGCCTCGATGAAACATTACCACACCTCTTAAAGAGCCTCCATCAGGAAGGCGTTTCGGCAATAGCGGTAGCGGCGTTGTCGGTTGAAGCTGTGGGCAATGAAGCTAGCGTCATCGCTAACCAACTCAACTTCCCGTTAATCCTTCTCCCTCCAACCGCGGCACTAGAAGAAATTGAGCGCGAGGTTATTACTTTTGTGGTCAGCTACCGCGGTGAAATTGAGCGCAAGGCTACAGAAATCTCCCACCAGCTTATGCAATTAAGCATCCAGGGAGCCGGTATTCAAGGGGTGTGTGAGCATCTTGCCTATAGTTGCCAGAAATGGGTCGTCGTGCAAGATGCCGAACAGTATATTCGCCTCCAGGCTGCACCGAATCCACTCAATAAGCAAAATATGCTCAAATTACCGGCGATCATTAGCGATGACGCGCTCAGGCAACAAGGTCTAACGCGCATCACAGCCCCTATTTTGCTGCGCCGCGAGGTGGTTGGGTACCTCTCGCTAATCGGTGATAATGGCGATTTCGACTACCTTGAGCGTATTATCCTAGGCCAGGTTGTACCTAT
The DNA here is from genome assembly GCA_038209195.1 of Ktedonobacterales bacterium. GTDB lineage: Bacteria > Chloroflexota > Ktedonobacteria > Ktedonobacterales > Ktedonobacteraceae > JBBQXY01. Next base: position 16,703 of record JBBQXY010000046.1, read on the forward strand.
CCTGGCACTTGAATTTGCGCGTGAAAGGGAACGTAGCGAGGTTGAGAATCGCTACCAAATAGAGGCGTTCATGGATGTATTGCAGGGAAATTATCAGCAGCCAGAAGAGATGCTGGCACGGGCACGCCTGCTGGGTTATGATCTGACCACGCCCCAAGTAATTGCCATCTTTGAAATGCTCACCACTGAAGCTAGAAACATGAGTGACGGTTTCAAGGCCCAATGGAGCAAGCGTGTGCGTGATGAGCTGCTGCGCGACTGGTCCGACAGTTGGATTTTAACCGAAACCAATAGAGTTACGGCCATTCTGCCACTAAGCTCGGTTGAAATAGAGAGTTCCGATGCCGAAACGCTGCTGTTAGCTCGTCTGGAACGTGTACACGCCCGTTTACAGCCAAGCCAGAGCCACAACGGCACTGTACTCGCCTATTCCGTCGGATTGGGACGTGCAGTACACACGCTGGCTGCTATCCCCCAATCTTTACGTGAGGCACAGCAAGCATTAGAGATCGGACGGCGGCTTTTCGGCGAAAACAAACTCCACTCGTTCGCACACCTGGGTATCTATCGACTACTATTCCACCTCAACGGTCAAAGCGAACTCAGCGAGTTCTACGCCGAAACCCTCGGCCCAATCTTGCAGGCCGATACGCGTGGTGATAGCACACTCATCGATACCCTAGAGGGATTCTTTCGGTGCAATGGCAACTTGAGCGAAACGGCTCGCTCTATGCACCTCCACCGCAATTCACTCCTCTATCGCCTGGGGCGTATTGAGGAAATTCTGGGGCATTCGCTGGAAGATGCCGAGTTACGTCTTTCATTACAGATCGCACTCAAAATACACCATCTGCTCAAGGGATGAACGTACACAGAGGAGGGCTTATGAATACTCCTGTCTCATTGCGGCGTGTCCTGAAATTCCGCACGGTAGTATCCACTAGCACAGGTCTGGCTTATGCCGCAGTTAGCTTGCTTGGCTGTATCCAAGTCACGTACTATTTGGCGGGCGACTCCGGATGGATTGCGATCCTGATTTCTGGTCTGTTAGCATTGCTGGCCGCGTTTTGTTTCTCTGAATTGAATGCGCTCTATCCCACGGCTGCGGCGATCCGGCTGTATATGAAAGAGGCTTTCAGCGATAACTTCTCGCTGGTCATCACCTTTGGCTATTTATTAACTATCGTCGCCGCCATCGCTGCCGATAGCTACATCGTTGGACGGGCCATTACCTATGCCTTTGGCCTCCCTGACTGGGCTTCGCTGATCTGGATACTCGCCCTGCTCGGTTTAGCGATGGGAGCGAACTTGCGTGGCATTAAAATAGCCGGACTGCTTCAGGACATCACCACCTATATGCTGCTAGCCATCGCCATTATCATCTCGTTGATTGCACTGAGTGAGCACGGTTTCCAATTACGCTCTCCTTTTGCCGCGTTCAATGATCCTGGGAATCTGTTGAACGCTGTGGCGGTTGGAGTCTTTGTCTTCTCAGCATTTGAGTGGGTCACGCCACTGTCAGAAGAGATTAACGATATTCGCCAGATTCCGCGCGGTATGTTTATCGCTCTGGGATTACTTTTTATCTCCTATGCATTGTTTACCGTAGCCTGTAGCAATATTTTGAATGTTCACACTTTCGCTATAGCCAATTCGCCTGTTCCACAGATGTTATTAGGTAAGGCAGCCCTTGGTCAATTGGGCATCTGGCTTATGCTTTTTGCCACGCTGCTCACCGCTGTCATGACCTTCAATGGCGGCTTTGCTACGGCTTCGCGCTTCCTCTATGCCGCTGCCCGCGAAGATACCCTGCCGCTCATATTCTCCCGTATCAGCATCTCCTCTGCCGTGCCATACGTTGCCGTTATCGGTCTGACCGTGCTTTCAGCAATCATCGCCATCATTATTTTCCTGACCGGGCAATTTCAAATCTTAATCCTGGTTGGTGCGGTCCTGGAAGCTCTTATTTACGCCATCGCGGGCATATGTGTCATTCAATTGCGCCGTCGCAAGCCAGCCGCGGAACGTTCCTATCGCATTGCCGGGGGCTGGACCATTCCCATCGCCACCACGGTTATTTTTGGCGTCCTGGCTATCCTGGCCTCGCTCATTACTGGCTCATCGGGACTGATGACTGGCACTCCACTGATCATTACGCTGATTGTATTCGCGATTTCCACCCTTTATGTCTACTTAGGCGTACCACGCATACGGGCTGCTGCGGCAGCAAGACGGGCAACCACAACGCGACGACGTCCCAAACGTGAGGTCGCCAGTGAATGAATAACCCTAACCGGGAATGATATTGCCGCTGGCGGCGCGCAGCAAACGATCACGGATCGCCAACCCTAGCCCATGCTCATCAAAATTGCGGCAGAGAATCACTTGCACTCCGACCTCTTCCAGTGTGCGCAGTCCGTTGAACAGGGCGGCTGCCACCTGTTCTGGAGCGGCAGCATTGCCAAGCGTAAACACTCGTGCTCCGCTTGCTTGAAATGCTACTACATCCTCGTCTGCCACCAGAACTCCTACCTCCTGTTCCTGGGCACGTCTCTGTTGCACTTCTCGCAGCATCGCCGAGCGCATGGCTTCAGCACTGCCATCAAAAAGCAAGAGGGGAATACCAGGGGCATAGTGGGTGAGCATCTGACCAGGAGCGCGTTGCGCCTCTGCGCTCGCATGTAGTGCTGTATGGACGGAGGTATTTCGTGGCGGAAGTTGGACCGCTGGCAAAACGGTGCGAAGGGCTTCGAGGCTGACACCACCCGGTCGCAATATCGTTGGAATCTCCGCGCAGAGGTCTAGAACCGTAGACTCTACCCCCACCACACACGGACCCGCATCAAGAATAAGCGGAACACGCCCAGCGAGATCGGTCAAAGCGTGCTGAGCAGTAGTGGGGCTGATATGCATATAACGGTTCGCACTGGGAGCGGCTATTGCTGAGCCGACAGCGCGGATCAGGGCTAGCGCGACAGGATGATTGGGCATACGCACCCCAACTGTTGCCATACCTGCTGAGATGAGCGCAGGTACACGAGGATTGCGGGGCAAGATCAATGTCAGTGGGCCGGGCCAGAAGGTCCGTGTTAATTGCTCCACCTGGGCTGGTAAGGTGGTAGTCAGTTCATATAATGTGTCCATTGCGGCAATATGAACGATTAAGGGATCGTAAAAGGGGCGTCCTTTCGCCGCAAATATCCGCTCAACCGCCTCGGGTTGCAGCGCGTCTGCCCCCAGACCATAGACGGTCTCCGTGGGAAACACGACAACTTCGCCATTCCGTAGCAGGGCAGCCGCCCGTTCAATTAGCGCAGACTCTGGCTGGCCTGGGTTGATTACCATAACTTCTGTTCGCATACAATACACACTTTTAGATTCTGATATTCTGCTCTTCGTCAATCCTCACTGCCTCCGGCACTTCGTAGAGATGTGTGTGAGGTAGCTTTGCAGCCGATGGCTGCAAAGCTACCTCACACACATCTCTACGTGTCGCCTGTAGCGACACGCAATGGAGATATCCTTATGGCACTAGTATAGCATGTTTTGATCAGATTGTATAAAGCCTTTGCTGTGCTTCTGGGCTTGTGAAATCCACTTGCCTCATGCTATACTCGTTCCTGATAAGATTACATACGCTAGAAATGCAGGTCAGGAAAATGTATCCATCTAATCGCCCACGACGTTCTGTGGTAGTGGAACGCCTCATCATTGCGGGGGGTATCTTCCTCGCATTGCTGGCTATATCGGGCTATACAATTTATGCAGTACATCTGCATTCCAATGATATACAAAAGCTTCGTACCTACATTCCGGAATTATTGCAGCCAGCACCAACAAAGCCTGTTGTAACCTGCACTACGCCGCAACACAAGCTCGGTGATACGACTATTTCGCTCGCGTCGGGAGGATTAACACGTACCCTCGTCCTGCACCTGGCACCTTCGTATGGAATACAACCACAGGCACTGGTATTCGTCTTCCACGGCTACAATTTTACTGCGCCTAAGATGGAGCAGTATTCTAATATGCCAGCAGAGGCAGATAAGGCTGGTTTCATCGCGGTCTTTCCGCAGGGAGTCGATGATCCTCCATCCTGGAATGCGGGTATCGGCGCATACGGGCCAACGGGCGACGCCGACGATGTCCAATTTACACGTGATATGCTCAGCTATCTGGAAAAGAGCTTTTGTGTTGACACACATCGCGTCTATGTCACTGGCTTCTCCCTTGGAGGTGGCTTAGCGTATCGTATCGCTTGCACTATGACGAAGCAGATTGCCGCTTTTGCCACAGTGGCTGGCGCGTTTTATCATGCGCCAGGTGGATGTCAGCCATCGCGCCCCATCCCTGTGCTGGAAATCCATGGCCAAGCTGATCGCTATGCGCCCTACAATGGGAATCCAAGTGCGATGATGGCCGCAGTCTCAGTCTATCTGAATGTGTGGCTTAGCCATGACCAGTGCAGTGGTTCGCCCGAAACTATCTTCCAGCAAGGGGATGTCACCGGGTTGGAGTGGAAACACTGCGCCAATGGCACGGTGGTAGAGCACTATCGCATCAGTGATGGCGGTCACGTCTGGCCCGGAGGCGGCAATATTGCCGATCTCGGCTTTAGTACTCATGTCATTGATGCTAATGTGGTAATCTGGAATTTCTTGAGCCAGTACACGACCTAACGATAATTTCTGCATCTGTTCGTTCGTATGACAAGTAACCATTTATTATTTTTGAGAGAGGATATACGTTAATGTCTTATCAAGAGATGAGCTATGAAGGCGGCAATCACGAGGAAGAGCCACAGTTCTATCAGCACTTCTCCGGGAAATCAGGGCAAAAAATCTATCCACGAGTGATAAGTCGAGAAAGTGCCCTGAGAATACGGACTTGGAAAGCCTTTATTTCTTTAGCTATAGCGATGCTGATGAGTTTTGTGCTCGGTGGTCATGGATGGGACACGGGAGTCGACATCGCAGGAATTAGTATCGCCCCACATTGGGTCTGCTTGCTAACTATCTATCTAGCCATCATTGCAGTTAATATCTACGTTGCACGAAAATACAAAAGATGAATGATTCATCCATTGAGCTAAGCCTTTAAGGAAGGTTTTAAATGAGAATTGCATCCTTACATCGATTTGTGCTGTTCGCGATGGCTGAGATAGAGATCGAGAATGCCCATTTGTTGACGCTGTAAGTGTTTGCGCAATTCCTCAACGCTTTGCCAGCAGGGTTTCCCTTCAACACTCCCTTTAAGCTTACCGCCGATCATTTCGGCATTGTAGATCATAGTCAAGGCACTCATGCCTGAAAAATTACCGCAAGGTGTCGCCCTACAGCCGAGTAATGTATTCACCTGCAAGTGGATACCGGTTTCCTCTTTACATTCGCGTTGGGCAGTTTGCGGGGGATGTTCTCGCCAACGCATAAAACCACCAGGAAAGACGAAGCCTCCTTCGGGTCGCTCGACGACGAGGATTTTCCCTTGATGCACAACTACGACAGAGACACAGCCAAAAGGCGGAAGATTCCCTAAAAGGAGCAGATTGAGTATATTGAAAAATATGCCAACCTGCATCTTTAAGAGTCGATAGAGCCTGATTTTTAGCACAAGCGCATAACCACCAATCCTTACTTTTTTCATCAACTGTATTGTAGTGCCAGGCGTGAAATAGATCAATAGAGGGAAGGGCAGTGTGTATGGTTTGACTGGTCAAGCCATACACACTGCCCTTCCCTCTATTGATGTTGCTATGCCAAAAAGTTCTCAGAACGTTACCGCCCAGTGCGCCTTTGAGCATGGCGCACTAGGGCATCGACGGTGACGGCAAACAACAACACGATACCTTCGACCATCTGTTTCACATCAGAACCCTGGCTCTTCAAATCGAGACCATTTTCCAGGCTACCGATAATGAGTGCGCCCAGGACTATGTTCCAGACAGAGCCAGTACCACCAAAGAGACTGGTTCCACCAATGACAGCGGCGGCAATCGCGTCGAGGAGTAGGGATGGGTTGATCTGCGTTGCCACAGAGTTTGCATATGAAGCGGCGAGAATCCCTCCTACCGAAGCAAGTGCGGAACAAAGCGTAAAGGCTGCGACGCGTATAAACACCACATTGATACCAGCACGACGCGCCGCTTCCATGTTACCGCCGACAGCATAGAGGTGGCGGCCAAAAGTGGTTTTTGTCAGGACCAGCCACAAGATCAGGATCAAAGCAAAGAGAATAGCGGCCGAATTAGGCACACCGAGAAATATCCCAGGAGTCGCGCTGGGGGTGTTCTCAAGCACGGCGACTGTGCCCTCAACGATCACTACGGCTGCCACGATCTGAATAATAAGTTGGAAGAGCGGCCTAGCTCTCAGGCCCGCCCGCTGACGAGCGATTTGATCAACAATAAGGCCTACAGCATAGAGCACCAGGATCAGTGTTGGCAGACCGACACCGAGATAGTCAGGCAAGAAACTCGTGGAGCTACCAGCAATACCGAGAATAAATTGGTCCTGAATGATCAGCGTAGCCTGTCCGTTCAGTAGATTCAGCAGTAGTCCGGCATAAAAAATGGAGGCAGCGAGGGTTACGATAAACGAAGGGATACGCAGCACTGCTATGAAGAAGCCGTTGATGGCACCTGCCACGGCACCTGCCAAAATGCCGATGATAATTGCTTCCCATGCAGGAAAACCATGATAGTTAAGGAGGACTCCCATAACTACGGCAGCAAATGTACCAACGGCAGCGACTGAAAGATCGATCTCACCAAGGAGGAGAACAAGCGTAACACCAAGTGCGTCTATTCCAGTAGTGATAATCTGTTGCAACAGATTCGAGAGGTTAGTTGGGCTGAGAAAAAGACCACCCGTGGTAGCCGTGAAATAGATAGCAATTACAATGAGTGTCAGTAAAACAGGAAGGGAACCGAGATCACCACGAAGCAGTTGTCCTATTGTCTGCTTTTGTGTGTAAGAAGGTATCTCTACTGAGGCCGCTAAAGACGTCTGGCTCTCGGTAGAAGGTTTATCTTGCTCAATACTCATAGCTCATTTCCTCCCGACGCCCCGTTCGTAGTAGTTTGCATAATTTCGCCAAATTCGGCTCCAGTGATCGCAGCCACAATGCGCTCTGGTGAGGTAGATTTAATCTCAAACGTGCCAACCCGCTTACCGAGGCGTAGCACAATCACGCGATCAGCAACCTCGAAGACATCAGCCAGATTATGTGAAATAACGACGACAGCCAGTCCCTGTTCGCGCAGTCTGCGAATCAAGCTCAGCACTTGACGCGTTTGTGCCACGCCGAGGGCGGCAGTTGGCTCGTCAAGCATGACGACCTTCGCATTGCGGAGGATGGTTTTTGCCACAGCGATAGATTGCCGCTGCCCACCAGAGAGTTGAGCAACTTTCGCCCGAACAGAGGGAAGCTTTACATCTAAAGTGCGGAGTACTCCCAGTCCGCGGCGTTCCATTTCAATTTCGGATAAGGAGAGAAATGGAGTGCGTTCTTCACGCCCTAAATAGAGATTACTGACGACATCCAGGTTATCGCAAAGGGCGAGGTCCTGGTAAACAGTTTCAATACCTAAATGAGTGGCTATCTGAGGAGTGGTAATCTTCACCGGCTGACCTTCTACGAAGATTTCACCGTCATCAGCAGGGGCGACACCGGCAATAGCCTTAATAAGTGTCGATTTTCCGGCACCATTGTCGCCGACAAGACCTACGACCTCATTCGCGTAGACCTCAAAATCGACATTCGTAAGTGCCCTTACAGCGCCAAAGCTTTTATTGATATGTTGCAAGCGAAGAAGAGGTTCACCCTTTGATGGTGGTTCTGGTGCGGACGATGACTCTCCACCAACGTAAGGAGTTGTACTATCAGCCATAAAGCCCTCCAATGATATACGTAGTTGGCAGCAATTCTGCAAAGAGAATAAAGAGAATGAGGAAAGAATACAAAAAGTATACCATTCTCACTCTTATACTACAAGCCATATGGACCTCTAGCAGGTACCCGAGTTCCGCCAGGAAAAGCGGCGTCCCAGGCACCAGCCACAGGCCCATATAGCTCTTCAGGCACCCAAGGTTTTCATTATTCCTTGAATGCGGCTGAGGTAGCCCTTTACAGAGAGAGCTACGGACAGATACCGGCAGTACCCGAAGGCAGACCTTGGCAGGCATCGGCGAGCGTCACGAAACCATCAGCAATGACTGTAGATTGGACGTTTGATTTATCTACCGCCACAGGTGTCTCCAAGACCGAAGGAATAGCTGTACCATCGGCTGTAGTGGTTGTCGCGCCATTCGTCATGGAAGCCGTATCTATGCCAGCGTACAGAGCTTTCACGAGGTCAGCAGTGGCCTGCGCCTCTTTTGTGATAGCCTTGTAGACGGTCATGGCCTGATCACCAGCGAGGATATGCTGGATACCCGCAACTGAGGCATCCTGACCTGTCACCAGCACGTGACCGTTGAGCTTCTTGGCTTTGAGGGCGGCAATAACTGTATTGGCCATACCATCATTGGCAACATAGGCGACGGCGACATTGTTCTGGGCTGCGGTCAGAGCACCATTCATCTCAATTTGGGCTGTATTATTGTCCCAGTTAGGGGTGAATGTCTCATAGACTTTTTTGAGCGTACCACTCGAGATCAATGGATCAAGGACGCTATGAGCACCCTGTTTGAACAGCAAGGCGTTGTTATCGGTCTGAGCACCATCTATCATCACCAGGTTGTTATGGCCTGCCAAAACAAAAGTTTTGTAGTGATCAGCGATATATTGGCCTTGCAGTTGGCCGACTTTGACGTTGTCGAAGGACACGTAGTAGGCCAGGTTCTTGGATTGGATCAAGCGATCATAGGCAATCACAGGCACATTCTTTGCCTTCGCGGCCGTAACGATGGCGGCGGCAGCGGCACCGTCATACGCGCCTACTACCAAGATACAGTCGCCTTTGGTCAAGTCGGCCTGAGCCTGAGACTGCTGTACTGATGCGCTACCACCAGCATTATTGTAGTCTGGGGCAGGAGAACCAGCCGGGAGAGCAGCCGTGATGTCTTTGATCAGGTCGGGTCTGTCTACGCCGTCCCAGCGGAACGAGGAAGCCGTTTCGGGTAGAAGAATACCAACCTTGTTACAATTCTTGCCATTGACGGGGGCGGATGTGGTCGGGGTAGAGGTTGTTGTTGTGCCGCCGTTACCACAGGCAACCAGCAAAAGCATCAACAATCCGATACCGAACACTGTGGTAAACGACCTGCGTTGTCGATTAACAAATTTCATCGTGAACTTGTCCTTCCATCTCGTTTGTGCTAAACAGTACACAAACGTTACAACTATGAAGCATACGCCTCTTGAGAACGAAGCTTCCGGGAGACGCCAAATTAAAAGCGTACTCTCTTGCTAAGTGTATTGCCAACCTCCTTTCCAATATTCGTAGCTTAGCCAACATTGACGGGAGACTGCGTCGGAGTAGGCTCAGGTGTACTGGCTTCCTCTTCTCGCGCTACAAGAACGCGCTCCCAGGCCTTGAAAAACGGATAATATATGAGAGCGGAAACAGCGAGGTCAAAAAACTGGAGCAGACTACCTTTAATGTCGCCGCCAGTTGCCACAAACCCACTGATTCCGATGGGGACGGTAAAGGGTTGAATGATAATCGGTACATGCACCAGCCCGAAATAGAAAACAAAGTAGTTGATGGTCACAATCAACACTGGTACAAGCACAAATGGTATCATCATGATTGGATTTAGAACCATTGGCACACCAAATGTCACGGGCTCATTGATATTAAAGATCGCCGGTCCAAGGGCTACCTTCCCTACTATACGCAACTGCGTCGAACGCGAGCGCAACATATAAATCACTAATGGCCAGGTTGCGCCAGAACCTCCGAGATGCGCGAAAATATGGAAGAATGGCTCTGTCACGATGCCATGCCCTCCACTGGCGTTACCCGCGAGGGTCGTAAACCAGAAGGGAGCGGCAATCGCCAATACTACATTCATGCCGTGAATGCCAACAGACCAGAGCAACATCATTAAAATAATCTCAAGGAGTGCCGCCGGATAGCTATCCTGTACCACCACCAAGGGTTTAAAGACCTCCATGAGCAAGATTGGCAAGGTCAACTGCGTATTTTTGCCATCAATTATTGCCATATGCGAACTGACAAACCATTCCAGCAACCAGACCAGCGTCAGCAACAAAATTGTTGGCACCAGAGCTTCAAAAGCCCGTGTCACATTCCTCGGTACACTTTTGGGTAAGCGTATCGTGAAACGTGAGCCACGAAACCAGCGCATAACCTCAGTTGTTAAAATACCAATAAAAATACCTACTAATAAACCCTGTCCATCAAAGTACGGCAGAATATCGCCCAATCTCACAGTATTCAGATTAGTAATTGGCATACTGGCAACAAGAAATAAGACCATAGCCAATATTCCTGGCTGCACGGGTTCGGTGCGCCGATACTGCGCCAGGCTATACGCTACACCAAAGGATAGAAACAAGGACATTAGCCCAAATGAAAGCTGATAGGGCACCAATATGGCATAGCTATACTTGCTCACCAATGCTGCCAAAAACGGGAAAGGAGGATTGGCGATAACGAGAAAGAGACTACCCGCGATAATCAGCGGCAACGTAAAAATAATGAAAGCATCACGTACAGCCTGCAAATATACACTACTGGCCAAAGCACCAAGGGGTGGTACCAGGTAGCGTTCAAACCAATCACTGCTGCGCTCAATAATGCTGCTCACGGTGTCGTCTTTCCTTCGGGCCTGCTTGATGACAGACGCAGCACTTGTTCTAGTACTGCCTCACCATTCATGGTTGCATAATGAAAAGGTTCAATTAAGGCAACGGGCTTTCCTTCGGAAGCCGCCAACTTCTCAATGCTTTTGCGTAGGTGACGAATTTGCGGTGCGATCAGCACAATATCACATGTATCAACCTTCTCCGCGTATTCGCCTGCACTCAATGCATCTACACTCAAGGCGCAATTACGAACTTTTGCCGCTGCAAGCATGCTATCCACCAATAGGCTGGTAGACATACCCCAGCTACACACGATTAATACCCGTATCATGTCAACTCCCCCCACGAGCTTCGAGCTTCACCGCTGTAGCAGCATATTCTTTGACATAGCACACTACAGGGTCAAAATCGTCCTCACGGGTACACTCATCTATTCAGCAATAACCATGCCAATATGTGTGTCACACACTATAACACACTAGGGCATAAAGATGGCGACTGTAAGGTGGAAAAAGTGTCCTACCTTCAACGCCCGATTCTTACCCATACTTTACATTAGGATGGTGCAACATTGATTTATCGTGTACACTAGAGATGAGCAATTGTGCAAATAGGTAGCCAGAAGGAGGTGCATATGGCAGCCGATAGAACAGTAGTCAACAATGGGTTATATATGACCGAGGAGCAATATCTGGCGCTGGATGAATCAACCGATGGCAACTACGAGTTTTATGCAGGATTTGTGGTCATGTTATCTCCACCTTCTTCTGCTTACGACGAGCACCCAATCATCGACATGGCAGGAGGAAGCATTGCCCATTCGGCCCTCTGCGCACGTCTCGCATCCCTAATCGACCAAGGACTCAGGGATGGTCCTTGCCTTGTGCATAGCAGTGATGTCAAAGTAAAGGTTACATCACCGCGTCACTACTTTCATCCCGATGTGAGTGTTGCCTGTGGCGAGGAAACCGGTCAAATGCTCAATAATCCGGTCGTCGTAATCGAAGTCCTATCACCCGCCACAGAGAAGCGAGATCGCACCTCAAAATTCAATACGTATAAGACACTGTCCTCGGTAATGGAATATGTGCTGGTGGGTAGCACATACAAGGAAATTACTGTCTTCCGACGAGAGAGCGACTGGCGACCGTACTATTATCGCGAGGGGGATATCATAGAACTCACCAGTATTGCTGTAAGTTTCCCATTCGATGCGGTCTACCGGCGCATTGAACTGGCATGATCTAGAAACCAGAGCATACCTGTATGGGAACAAACGTACAACGCAGAGCGATGTGTTTCCTAAGAAGCCTTTGCACTTACACATGGGGAGTTGTCACAGTAAAGTGCTGGTGATAAATATATCGACCTGCCTGAGAATACCAACGATATTATATGCCTCTTCATCGGGAAGAGGGCGTGCGACCTGTGTACTTAAGATGTGCAGCGCACGGCGGCAAATACTCAGTTCACGGGGAAAGAGCTGTTCAACCTGTGTACGCACCATCTCGCTCACAAGCATGCCCTTATGTTGTATGCCACGCTCAAGGATACAGGCGAGATGGAGCATTAATCCCGCCAGCACCTCAATAGCAAATGTTTCGCCCACCTCCGCTTCAATCAGTTCAATCATATGATCTATTAGGGGTATCGCTCGTGCGGGATTGAGAAAAAGGAGACGCTGGCTAAGGGTATGTGAAATCTCGCGCACAAGCTCGCTACGCTGTGTCAGGATTGGGGTTCTCTCTTGTCCGGGGGAATCAGGGTAGTCAGGCGCAACAAGAGTTTCCACCTCGACAGCAGAGGGTTGAAGCAGCGCAGGATCAATCAGTGTACTGCCGAGCAATGTACGCAGACGTGCAATACCATCGCCAAAGAGAAAATCCGTCAGTGGGATAAAGGGATAGTACTCGAGATGCGGATTAATGGTTCCTACAATTGCTACCACCTGTCGATGCCCTACGAGGCGTTGCACGTCCGCCTCTGTTTTACCAGACAGGTTAATATCCATGCAGATGATTTCAACCTTCTGTTGACGCAAGCCGGGCAGATGTTCTTCGATCAATTCAGCGATCTTCGTCGCACTACCAAAGCCTGTTAAACAGACAGATAAAATGACGCGAGCGACCTGGGAGGCGGCAAAATTTGTATCAGAGGTACGCGCCCCATTGGTGAACATGTCTTCCTGGATAATTGGAAGATTACCGATCTTCCCCGCTTCCTGTACCGGACGAACCAAGGTGAGGCTTGCCGCTAATTGTTCCACTGACATATGCTTGGAACTTTGCGCTCTGCGCACGGCCTCAACCACCAAGGGGGCACTGACTCCCGACACTGCCCGTACCTGTACACCAGTCTGCCGCATTACCAGTTCGCCAATGGAGAGGAGCGAGGCAAAATCGACCAACAATAAAACACCGCTCCCTTGATCAGCCACCCGTACCCATTGCTCAACCTGGCCCAACAATTCTTCCGGCGACTGTTCCAGCGTCAGTTCTACCCAACGCACAGAGTTCACTCCTACCAAGGTATTCGCCAACTCCGCTAATCCGGGGGCAATACCACGACCATGAGCAGCTACCACGATGCCAACCGTGGACTGCTCACTATCCAACAAGGCGTCAGCATTGGCGAAAAGCACGGTTAATACATCCACCTCACTCTCCGGAAGCGCTGCGTCCAGCATAGAACGAAGTTGTAACAACGCGATACGCGCCACTTCATATTCAATTGGATAGGTTTGTCTGACAGATTGAAGATGAAGTGGCGCAACAGTTTTCTGTCCCTGTTGTCCTTTTTGCCCCTGCTTCCCATGTTTCATGTGCTCCATCGTACTGGCCAAGTGCATAGCCAGCACCAATGACAGTTTTTCGGGGAAGGTACGCGCCAACTGTTCTTCGGCATACTGCACAATGCGCCTGCTCGCCACTACGATGTGCTCATCGACGAGCAGCGATGCCGTCCCCTCAGTTCCCGGTTTCTCCTGAGCAACCTCGTGGGCAAAGCGTTGAAAATAGTGCTGAATGTTCAGGTGTAAAAGCCGGTTGATTTCATTTTCCTCAAGGCCACTGCCGCGCAGTAGACTCAATTCATCACTAATGTTATCGTAGAGGTCCTGCGCTGAGTCTGGCAAACTATCGAGGCTCAAGCCCGTCGGCGTAAAAATGTGGGTAGCATCTAACAGATGCGATACCTGCTCTAATGCTCGATTCAGTTCGGCGGTGCGCAACAAGCCACGACGAACATGGTCTGGCAATATACCCATGTGGACATTTAGCTCGGTCAAATTATTGGTGCGGAACTCGAGGTATGCCCGTGCACACGTCAATTGCACATCGGTACGGAGTTGCCCCACATTGCCAGGGCATTCATAGAGCATAAGTGCGCGCAATGCCTGGGGAGAGACGTGGATATGTGCGCCAATACTGCTACATTCGGTCGTGAAAAAAGCCCGTAGCAGTTCGTACCGTTCCATTATGGTACGCTCAGGCAGCCCTGGTAGCGTAATAGTCATGGGGATGCGACGCCGAAAGGTAGGCAACAAAGCCGTGTTGGGGTCTTCAGTGGTGGCCGCGAGCAAGAGTAGTGAAGAGTGCCGTTCCTTCACCTCGCCCAGGCGACGGAAACGCTCACGGTCCATCAAATAAAATAACATCTCCTGCCCCTCTGGCGGCAAGCGATGCACCTCGTCTAAGAAAAGAATACCACGATTGGCCTGCTCCACTAGCCCTTCGCGGTCACGGTCAGCCCCTGTATATGCTCCACGCACCACACCAAAGAGATGTGCCATGAGCAATTGTGGGTTGCCAGCATAGTCAGCACAGTTGAAACTGATAAAAGGGGCGTCGGAGGGAAGGGCATACAGTTCAAGGGCAAAGCTATGCATTAAACGAGCAAAGGTAGTTTTCCCGACGCCACTTGGGCCACACAGCAACGTATGTAGTCCACGAGGAGGATAGAGCATGGCGGCTTTTGCTTGTTGTACAGCCACTTTCAGCCCCTCTCCACCACCGATCAACGTCTCAAAACTGGTGACTACCGCACCCACATACACAGAAGCTGCGACCGCAGGAGGTTTACCGGGCTCTAGCGTAACTTGCAGCGGAATGGTTGCTTGTAAGGAGGAGGCACTACCTTGCCTATCAAGTCTGTCTTGCCTATCTTCTCTATCAAGTCTGTCTTGTCTGTCTTGCCCAAGCCCCTGTGAAACATTATGTAAATTGCCATTGCTTTCCCTTAACGGTTCTAGGGCAGACGTTTTGACGACAAAAAGGACAGGGCGTCCAGGGATACGCTCAATTTTCCCCTCTTGAAATAAGAGATTGAGATCACGGCTCGC
The DNA here is from genome assembly GCA_038209195.1 of Ktedonobacterales bacterium. Taxonomy (GTDB): domain Bacteria; phylum Chloroflexota; class Ktedonobacteria; order Ktedonobacterales; family Ktedonobacteraceae; genus JBBQXY01. The sequence goes on from JBBQXY010000046.1 coordinate 31,815, forward strand.
ATTGGTTCGGTCTACATCAGCAAAGTATGCTACCTCTTCAGCACTGAAGCCCGCATGACGCCGCAAAGCACTACTTTGTGCAGGACGCTGTGTACACAATGATCGTAACACTTCCAGAATGCGATCTTTGCGGAGCAATCATTGACTCCTTCCAGGCAAACTACCACAAAGTCTCCTGAATGTCAGTGTAGCATACTCAAGCATTGGAGACAAGAGAAACGAAAATTATGAGTTATTGCCGGATACTTCATCGCCATCAATCTGACAAGAACTCAGATGTCCTTTTCGGCTAACCAAGCGAGCATACGGTCAGCTACAGCCTGCCACCCATCCTCGAGCATCATATCATGAGCCATATTCGGAAAAATCTCCGCTTGTGTATGATAAGCACGCGCAGTAGCCTGGACTTCCTGTGGGGTAAAGATGTTATCCCTTCCTCCACCCATAACAAGCAGGGGAGTCTTCACACGAAGAGGTCGAGGAAGGCTTAACACGATCATGTCAATAAACGCTCGATAGGATTCATTTTGTATGAGAGCAAAATATCCATCTACTTGCTCCTTCGACATTGTGTTCGAAAAGAAAGCTTCTTGTGTCAGTTCCCGTGTGCCGATGATGGGGTAGAGCTTTAAGGTAAGGTTCGCTTTGAGGAAAGGCAGGGGATGACGACGAGCAATACTTAACGTGGTACGCAAGACGCCAGAAGGCGGCACTGATGCGAGTAAGATTGCCGCGGGAACCTGGCATAACTCCAGGTATTTCTGGACAACCAAGCCACCCATTGAATGCCCAATCAGCACTGGAGGTCTCTCAAATTGGCTGACTTTTTCTGCCACATCGGCTACGTAATGCCTGATACCAGTCCAACGGAGTTGATCGCCACCTTCGCTCTTACCATGTCCTCGCAATCCAATGGCATGAGAGCGATAACCATGCTGCGCGAAATAGGGTAGAAAATGTTCTTGCCAACACCACGCTCCATGCCAGGCACCATGTACAAAGAGAAGTGGAGTTGGATGTGGACCGGCTTCAGGTTCGCTCGTGAGCATTTCCAGATTCATTGTTATTCATCCTTTCACTTTCGAGTTACGACGCGTGCTTAGCAGTATACCTTAGAATGGTAAGCCCCGTATAAGAAAATATCATAATGTACATCTAAAATTGCGCATCAGCTTGACGTAAACGTGATCCGTGTAGCGTAATATGGAATGAGCAACCTATATCCTCAATAACCATGATTACAAAGAAAGCGAGTTCACCATCGATGGCATTACAATATGGCTTGATTGTTCCGCAGGGTTGGCGTATGGACCTGGTTGGGATCAATGATCCTGTAGAGGCATATGAGACGATGACACGCGTGGCTCAGGAAGCCGAGCAGACAGGTTTCGACTCGCTCTGGCTTTTTGACCATTTTCATACGGTGCCATCTCAGTAGCCAGGATGACAGGAATTTTTCTTGAAATATCAGATGTGCTTTGCTATACTGAGCAGGATATATTTTCAAGATGAGCATATACATTCTTCGTCCTCGCCACCTTTCGTGGAAGAATATTTACAAAGGGGAGTATTTAGTTATGAATCCTCAGGAAGTTGTACAGCAGGCACACGATGCCAAACTACGATTAGTGCGTTTTTTGTATTGCGATAATGGGGGCATTATCCGCGGTAAAGCCACCCATGCCTCAAAGTTAAGTACTCGCATGAATGAAGGTATTGGACAGACGCTGGCTATGCAGGCTTTTACCGGGGTTGAGTCACTTGCCGCAGTCGAAGGTATGGGACCCGTTGGAGAATTCCGTCTTATCCCCGATCCGCAGACGTATGTTATGTTGCCGTATGTACCCCACGCGGGCAGTATGATGTGCGATATGGTGCTCACCGATGGGACTCCCTGGCAAGCGTGTCCACGCACATTCCTCAAACGTATGGTTGCACAGTTGGCGGAGCAAGGTATGCGTGCTGAGGCTGCCGTCGAACACGAATTTTACCTGGCGCGTGAAGTAAACGACACATACGTCCCGGCCGATACTAGTCTCTGTTATAGTAGCCGAGGACTGGATGACGAGGCAGAGGTCATCGATGCTATTTTGGCGGCACTCGAGGCGGAAGGGGTTTCCATTGAACTGTTCCATACGGAATTGGGGCCAGCGCAGCAAGAGCTTACCATTCGTCACACGAATGTTCTTCGTGCGGCAGACAATGTTTGTCTTGTGCGCGAAACGGTTCGTGGTGTCACACGAGCATTCAATCTTCTCGCTACCTTCGCCCCTAAACCATTCCTCGACCAGGCAGGAAGTGGTGCCCACATTCATTTGAGCCTGTGGGGAACTGGACAGGGTACACACAAAAATCTCTTCTACGATGCCAACGAGCGCGGAAATCTGAGTCAACTTGGCAAACACTTCATTGGCGGTGTTTTACGCCATATTCGCGGGCTTGTCGCTATTACCTGTGGCAGTCCCAATTCGTATCGCCGCTTACTCCCGCATTATTGGAGTTCAGCTTACGACACGTATGGTTTCGATAATCGCGAGGGTGCTATCCGAGTCCCTTCAGCATTTAGAGGACGGGAGGCAGATAGTATGAATCTGGAGCTTAAATGTGCCGACCACAGTGGCAACCCTTATTTGTCGATGGGAGCATTGCTAGCAGCAGGTCTGGACGGCATCCAGAACGCTATTGAGCCAGGGGAAGCAGCAGAGATTGACCCAGGCAATTATAGCGATGAAGAGCGCGAGAATCGCGGTATCCATCGCTTGCCTACCTCGCTGGACGAAGCTCTTGATGCACTCGAGG
>JBBQXY010000047.1:0-33780 GCA_038209195.1 Ktedonobacterales bacterium
CGTCTCTTGCAGTAGGGCTATTTTCAGCTTTTCGTTCGTTTCCATTGGTAGGGATCCTCTCTGTTTTGGACTTTTTACTTACAGATGAGGATACCACCTTTTTGCTTGCTTGCCTACAACTTTTTCATACACCCCGTGCCACCCATGCCATTGACAAAGGCCAGCACACGGTCTCCGCCTTTCAGGCCGAGGTCTTCGATGATGGGGGTCGCGAGCATTTCGGTGACTGCAGAAGCCGGCGCGAGCTTGACGCGGCGGCGACCCGGCTCACCATGAATGCCGACACCGATTTCCATCTCGTCATCGGGCAGTTCAAAGGTGGGCTTGCCCGCTGCCGGAACTGTACAGGAAGTCAGTGCCATGCCCATGCTGCGGCCTTGATTATTGACCTTACGTGCCAGTTCAGCCACCTGCGCCAGGGATGCGCCTGCTTCCGCCAGCCCACCCACAATCTTCTCCAGCAATACTGTGACCCCCACACCACGTCGACCGGCGGTATAGAGGCTATCCTGTACAGCCACATCGTCGTTGGTCACGATGCTGGCAACTTCGATCCCATCAGCCGCTGCCAACTCCGCCGCCATTTCAAAGTTTAGCACGTCGCCAGTGTAGTTCTTGACGATGTGCAAAACGCCCGCGCCGCCATCGACGGCGCGCGTCGCAGCCAGCATCTGATCGGGCACAGGCGAGGTGAAGACTGCACCCGGAGCGGCCGCGTCTAACATCCCATGCCCGACAAAGCCACCGTGCATTGGCTCATGACCGCTACCTCCGCCAGAGATAAGGCCAACTTTGCCGCGCACTGGAGCATCGGCACGCACAATAATCTGGTTTGCAAAATCGACACGGATCAGTTCAGGATGCAAGGCTTGCATCCCTGCCAAAGCTTCAGTGACCACCGACTCTGGACTGTTAATAAGCTTTTTCATGATGTTTCTCTTTCTCTTGATGAGTGTCAGTTCAGGAATTTCCACAATCTAGAGCGTCGCAGCGTGTTAGCGAACGTTCTCAACAGCCGACTCTGCTACTCCGCCAATAGCCTTGCTACCCGTCGTCCGGGCCTGCTGTAGAAAGTCATACGTAAGAACGCCCAGTGTGCCGCCCAGAAGTGGCCCAACAAAGTAGACAATGAGATGGGTAAGGTCGTATTGCCCGCCCAGGAGCACTTGTAGGAGTGCAGGGCCGAGAGCACGCGCGGGATTGAGTGCGACATTGGTGATCGGGCCAAAGGCGAAGATTTCACCGGCAACCATCAAGCCGATGATTAATCCAGCCCAACCGGCAGGAGCACGACCATCCACCGCTGTTCCCATGATCACCAAGAGCAGGAAGAAGGTGCCAATCGTCTCCATTACAATGGCGACTACCCAGCCACCACCCGTTCCATAGAGGGCGATCGCGTTGCCAAAGTCTGTCGGACCCAGTCCGACCGTTGCCGCTTTTGTCCAGCCAAAGCTGAGGGCAATCACGAGCGCGCCCAAGATACCGCCAATGATTTGTGCTATCCAATACACTGCTGCCTCACCCCAACCGATGCGCCTGGTGACGGCGAAGGCAAAGGTGACGGCGGGATTAATATGACAACCAGAGATATGTCCAAGAGTGTAGACCATCGCGGCGATGGCGAAGGCGAAAGCCAGGGCAATCATACCGAGGTCAGCCATTGAGAACGCTAAAGCAGGTTTGGCTCCGTTGAGTAGAAAAACCGCTGCCGTAATCGAGCCAGCGCCAATCCATGTGAGAAAGGAAGTTCCTAACATTTCGGCTACAAACTTCTGCGTAAGTGTTGGTGTCCTATCCATAGTGTTGTTGTCTACCTAAAATAAGGTGGTAGACACCTCCTTTCGAGTCGTGTACGTAACGTTCGACAATTGAAGTGAAATCACTGTTGCTCAAAGATCGCGCCCGCACGTCTCCCTTCTTTGCGCGACACGGTATCGCCTGCGATAAATAGTCTCTGCTTTTACTTAGTGCAATATCCGTGCCAATGGTGAGATGTGCGGAAGACAAAGGCTGAATACAAGAAGCCATGAGGACACCAGGCTCGCCTGGGAAGTGTGTTTGCAGAAATATAAATGCGTGAGAAATTCCGCAAATTCGTCACAGAGCAAAATACTCTTGTGCGCAGATGCCGGGTGTGTAACGTTGCAGTACTGCAACGTTACATACCCATGTTTCAGTAGTGCAACGTATACGTTGCACTACTGAAACATGGGTCACATGTGGAGTGCTCCTTTGGGGAGTGCGGTGAGCCCATACTTTGCCATCTTGCGCCATAGAGTCGTGCGGCTAATGCCCAGCAGTGCTGCTGCTTGTGCGACTTGACCATCGCTGGCCTCGAGTGCTTGCATGATGGCCTGCGCTTCGGCCTGTTTGCTCTGTACTTTCAACGCCGCAGGCGCATCCACGCTGTTTGTGAGGAGGTAGGGTAGCTGCTGCTGAGGCACAAATGTAACAGGATCGTGTGATGAGGACAACGATAGATGCTCCGCCTCAAGTTGCACGACGCTTTGCTGCAACTCGAATGGCAAATCTTCCAGCATGATCGGTGATCTCGGCATCACATAGGTGACACGTTCCAGGGTGTTCTCCAATTCGCGGATGTTGCCAGGCCAACTGTAAGACTGGATAGCCGCCATTGCATCAGGGTGGATGGTCAATATGCGGCCCATGACACGGCTTTGACGCTGCAAAAAGTGTTGCACCAACAAAGGAAGATCATCGACGCGATCACGCAAGGGAGGAAGTGTAATGGTGAGGACGTTTAAACGATAGAACAGGTCAGCGCGGAAGTTGCCTCGCCTCGCCTCCTCGCGCAGGTCTCTATGCGTCGCAGCGATAATGCGTACATCTGCCTGGATAACGCGTTGGCCGCCGATGCGCACAATGGTACGGGTTTCGATAGCGCGCAGCAGGGCGGTTTGCAGATCGAGGGGCATATCGCCGATCTCATCGAGGAACAACGTGCCGCCGTGCGCCTGCTCAAATTTGCCCGAACGCCCCTGACGGTCTGCGCCCGTAAATGAGCCGCCTTCATAGCCAAACAACTCGGTATTGATGAGTTCACGCGGGATGGCAGCGCAGTTGACGGCAACAAATGGCCCTTCGGCACGCGCACTACTCGTATGGATACTCTGGGCGAAAATCTCTTTGCCGGTGCCAGTCTCCCCGTGCAGCAAAACCGTGGAGTTGCTGGTGGCAGCCAATCTAGCCAGGCGTATGGCTTCTTTCAAAGCAAGGCTCTCACCCACCACGTGGTCAAAGGTGAGGCGCGCACGCGTACCTGTCATTCGGTTGACCAGCTTTTGCACGCGCTCGATGCTGCGCAGGATCATCACAAAGCCATCTGCTGCCACCGGCTCCTCGATCACCAGGCCGGTCGAGCCGACGATATCAGCCAATCCCGTTTCCAGACGATAGCTGGCTATGGCTTTAAGGGAACAGAGGCAGGTCACACGCCCATGCGCCGTGTCGAAAACGAGTTCTTCGTCAGAAAGTTGTTGCTGACGTTTGATGGCTTGTTCCAGGACAGACGGGAGGGGCAGGACATCATTGAGCCGTCGTCCCGTCACTCTTGTAGGCGAGAGGCCCAGGAGCGTCCCGGCTGGCCCGTTCATCTGAGAGACAATGCCATCGCGCCGCAGCAAAAGGATACCCTCCGGCAGAGTTTGCAGGATGGTCTTCAGTTCAGACAACAGATCGTTCGCGTTATTCAGCCATACCTGCATCTGTAACTGGTTGCTGATGGCCTGAGCTGCTGCGGTAATCATGCCCAGCGTGTGCGGATGGCTATGTTCCTGGCGGCCCACCACCCCCAACACACCTACAACGCGCCCAAGCAGATCATGCACCTGCGCGGCGGAGGTATAGAGTGGATGTAGGGCAGCGCGGTAATGCATGGCCCCTTCAAGCTGCATGGGGAAAGATTCTCGCAGAGCCAGTGCCAGCGCATTCGAACCCTGGCGAGCTTCCTGCCAGGATGCACCCAGACTCAAGCCGAGATGCTCCAACTCCTGCTGCATATCCTGATCGCCGAAGCAGTCCACAATACGCGCAGCATCATCGGCAAAAACCACCACACAGGCGGACCCCTCGATAAACTGATGCAAGTCTTCCATTGCCGGGCGCACCAGAGTAAGCAGTTGGCTTGAAATACCAAGGGCACCAGAGGAGGCCATCTCGTCAATAGCTGTTTCGCCGTATGGGTCAAGCCCAAGCGCAGCGCAGCGCTTCCACGAATGGAAGAGAGCCGGAGGAATCGATTCATCCTGCATCACACCGTGGAGCACAAATTGCTTCCAGACAGACCAGTAGTCACGTCCTCGCATCTGCATGCTATCGACCTCTCGAGAGATTATAATCCAAGTAGTGAAACATGCCTATTGCGTAGTATAGCACGCACGAGCAACACGTTTCCCCATTTGCATCCATCAGTATCATGTTTATAATGGCTCCTTCAGCAAGGAGTTTCATCATCGACGTCTACAGGTAGTTTTATGTATCATCCAACGATGCGGGTCGGCTATTATCTCCCTCATCGACGCCACGAACGATTCTGCCTAGAGCAAGATTCAATGTCTGGAGTGAAGGTAACAGCATGCGAACATTCATGGGAAACCTCATCAGGTATCTCACCAATCACCTCATCAGTCACTTACCATCGTTTACACTGCGGCATGCCTGGTATCGTCTGGTGCTTGATTGGCAAATTGCCCCAAATGCATATGTTTGCACCGGACTCCAGATGCAATCGCAGCTCCGACGCGGGTGCGGGAACAAGGTGGTTATCGGAAAAAATTCACGAGTCAACGCCGAATGCCGCCTACATTATACCAAGGGCATTGTAATTGGGGAAAACGTCTCTATTTCTCCTGGCACCTGGATCATCACCGGAACACATGATATCAATGACCCTAACTTTACGGCTGACAGCCACCCCATTCTCATCGAGGATTACGTGTGGATAGGAGCACGCGCCATGATCCTGAGTGGCGTGACGGTCGGTAAAGGGGCAGTTGTGATGGCCGGAGCCGTAGTCACCCGCGATGTGCCGCCCTTTGCCATTGTGGGAGGAGTCCCAGCCAAAGTCATCGGGCAACGAGAGTTACGTGATCCGCACTACTCACTAGATTACCGCTTCTTTATAGGGTAAAAAGATGTTCAATACACCTAGGCAAGGCTCATCGTTTGCACACTAAAATCTCAGAACTACATCAATATTGTATAAATGACTAGGCGAAGAGTTGTTTGATGTTGATTGGGAATCCACTGCCCAGCACAAGTAATCAGGTTGAGGAATATGCCTGTTCTGTTTTCAAATATTGTTTTCAAAGGGGCATTATTCGGCGCATAGTACTGCATATTCACAACCCGGAAATGCAATGTCTTTTCTCCCGTACTGACGACCATAACGATATCTCCAATATGGAGGCTTCCTAACTTCCAAAATACTGCGGGTGCGCCTCCCGTACGATCTAGATGTCCATCAATGACTGCACTTCCCTGCTCTCCCGGATGGGGGCCATATTTGTACCAGCCCACTCCATCCCACGGTTTCTGGGTCGGAACTGCCATATTGCCATCTGCTAATACTCCTACTGACTCGATAGAAGCATTGACTCCGATAGTGGGAATGACGAGGTACTCACTCGGTTGATCAGCAGTTGGGCTTGCAGTTAATCCACTTGTTTCTGAAGTTCGAGAGGGTGCGCCGCTGGTAAGACTACTGAGTGGTCTAGCTGTTCCGGGTGCTCGAAAGAACTGACTGCTAATCCATCTACCAAGCAGAAGACTGCATAGGATAAATACGAGGGTAAAAATAAGAACAAAGACATTCCGGTATCTTCGCAGTGTTTGCATCTTAGTGCTCCTATTGTAATGTATTTCATGAGTAAAGATAGGTTGATTGCGCTAGCCTACCTGTTCCTCAACCGCGAAGTTGCTTTTACCCTGATTTTTCTTGTCCTCGGTCAGCAAGGAAAACTCAAAGTCAAATTACGGTCATTCCAGTTTTTGATAGCTCACTGGATACTGAATAGCTATCGTATACGTAGCGATTCAGACACAGATGCCAATTTCAGCGGGAACGGTTGAAAGAGTATGCCTTATCCGAACCAGTAGGATCGCTTCCAGTCGGGGGCAAGCCAGGAGCACCTGTTGGCGTCCCTGTTGGCGTCCCTATCCCTGTCGGCGTCCCTATCCCTGTCGGCGTCGCTGTCGGCGTCGCAGTGATGGTTGCCGTCGCTGTAGCCGTTGCCGTTACTGTAGCGGTTGCCGTCGCTGTAGCTGTCGCCGTTACTGTAGCAGTTGCCGTCGCCGTGTTTGTCGCCGTCGGGGTGGGGGTGGGGACTGCACACGTAGCTCGTGTAATCGTGTTGGTATCTAATGTCACCGCACCAGCGTGAGCATAGAGACTACCATCGAATACCGCACCTGTATTAGCAGTTATAGAGGTATTCGCGAGGATGTTTCCTGTAAAGGCAGTATCCGTTCCTACAGTAGCAGAACTACCTACCTGCCAGAAGATATTACATGCTTGAGTACCGTTGATCGGTAACACAATGGCATTGCTCGCCGTAGTGAGAGTACTTCCAATCTGGAAGATAAAAACACTCGCCGGGTTCTCTAAACTGTTTAATTGAAGTTCCCCGGTCAATTGAGCGGAGGATGAGAAGCAGTATACTCCTGGCGTGAGAGTTTGGCTGCCGAGATCCTGACCTGTCAAATTAACATCGCATGCTTGCGTTGTAGCATCAATATATGCGGTCTCTTCATCATTTTTCGCTTGTAAAGCAACCGCATCGTTGATGTGTTTCGTTCCGTTTACTATTCCTGGCGGAAAACCCGTCACCGAAGACTTCGGCCTCACCCCAAGATCACCATTCACCACGGTCGAACCAGTATTGGTAACTGCACTCGAACCAAGTACTGCAAAAGCGGCAGCGGTTCCAAGAGGAAGTTGTGTCCCTTGAGCATGCACAGGAATCAGAAAGCGAGCAGCCGGTATAAAAACAAGAGCACAAAATAGTATTGCGACACATATAAGAGCGAGATCTCTTTTTAACCTGGAAAAACTTTTCATCTAGGTATAAATCTCCTGCGTTAGAAAGAATCATCCCCATTGGATACAGTTGTGTGCCGAACCTGGGGTCGGCGCAGAAGGGACGACGGGTAGCACAAAAAGTAAGCACCCACAAAGGTAGATACATTATGCACTTGGACGATCTGTGCTATGTAGTTTGAGTGTTTCTTTATAACTAAGTATAAGAAAGTTACCAAATAGCGCTCATGTGATATTTTTTCAAATCCTGGAAGCTTCCTCTCTCCACACATGTGGAGCGTTCGACGTGCCCCAAAGATACCTTTCATCGTGTTGATGAAGCGGTGGAATGAGCCATGGATGAGCTAGGTTGGCATGAGACATGACTATTTGTTTGACACTACCTCTCTCTTTACTGTACTCTTCATACTAGCATCATCGCAGTGCGGTGGATATCACCTAGTTGTCCACTGCATAAGACTGATACTATTTTCGTCTCCGCCAGTGTTTGCGTTACGCAAGAGGGCCAGTTAGTTGTGGCACTTGTATTGATGGATGTTCTAGCGTATCCAGCAGCTCTATTTGTTGAGTTTTAGTGCTAGAACGTCCGCGTTTCCCCTCGACAAGAACGTAGAGCGTAGGCACCAGTAAAAACACAACCTATAGAGAAGTGCTCAAGGAGCTTTTGTGATATACATGAGCCTGTGCGCTATACTCATGAGCGCCTCAACTCATTTCGTCGAAGACCTGCCCTATGCCTGTCGGTAGACGCTCCACGCTGCCACGCGGAGCAAGTTCCTGCATCTGCACAGCGACTTTTGTTACCGTCGTCTCACGGTCCCAACCACTGGCGATAGCATCACCAACTTGGGTCCGTAGTGTGATAAACCAACGACGCAGGTCACCCAGCGCGTCGGGCGTCTGTATCGGCCCGTGACCTGGGATAGCATGCTCGGCTCCCAGTTGTTCTAATTGTTCCAAAGCTTGGACCCAGTTCGCCGTATTCGTGCCGGGAGGCATCGCAGGGACGATTGTGTTGAAAAGGAGATCGCCAGCAAACAGCGTACGCGATTGGGGCAGCCACGCAACGCTATCGCTGGGACTATGCGCAATACCCAAATACAGCAGTTGCACCTCGATATCACCAACGAACAGCGTAACCTTCTCCTGAAATGTCATCGTCGGAGGCGTAATGACCACATCGCTTATGAATGCCGCAAAGCGTGGATTCTGCCGCCAGTTGGCAAGCATCTGCTCCCCATAGTTGACAAGGTTGTGCCGCACGCCTTCGTGCGCGATAATAGGGCAATCGGCAAACACTTGGTTTCCATACACGTGATCGCCATGGGGATGCGTATTAAAGAGGTACAACGCCCCTTCTTTTCTGCGTTCCTGGGCCGCGGCGCGTAAAGGAGCCGCTTCAGCACCACCAATGCCAGAATCGACAACGAGGACACTGCCACCCTGGTTGATAACGCCGCGATTACAAACCCCACCAAGGGCAGCGTTCACACCCGTTACAATCTCTTGTAAGCTAAAATCAGGCATACATTCCCCTTTTTTTCAAAAATTACGATGGTGTGGGTTGTGGGTCTGAGCAAGCCGTAAGCCGAATTCTGTCCCCCGTCCCCTTTTGCAACGAAACGAGTGGCAATCATCTATCTAGGACGCCAGTTACCTGACGTCTCATGCAACCAACCCGGAGGTTTACAGGCGAGCAACCTGCAAGTGCGTTCGCGGACGAACGTACTACTCCTCCTGCTTGGTCTTGCTCCGAATGGGGTTTACCCAGCCAGTTGGTCGCCCAACTGCTGGTGAGCTCTTACCTCACCATTTCGCCCTTACCCGATCTTGCCAACGCCCATAATAGGGCATCACGGCAACGTTTGCTATCGGGCGGTATGTTTCTGTGGCACTTTCCTTGAAGTCACCCTCACTGGTCGTTAACCAGCATCCTGCTCTTTGGAGTTCGGACTTTCCTCGGACTTTGCGGTCCGCGATTGCCTGTCTTACTCAAACCCACGGTGCTAGAGTAACACATGAGACGTATTCCGTCTAGCCATCTGACACATTGACGGCCTGGGATATACAAGCTACAATGTCAGCTGAACCTATTACCTAGCGATATAGAACACATGGAGATATCTTGCATGACGACAGGTCGTCGGATTCGCCTTACTACCCTGGCCAGTTGCGCTGGCTGAGCAGCGAAGATGGGGCCAGAGGCCCTGGCGCAGGTTCTGCGTCCACTCACATCCCATGCCGCTCCAGCCGAGCTCTTAGTCGGATTACATACTGCCGATGATGCAGCCGTATACCGCCTAAACGAGCAACAGGCGGTGATCAGCACAGCGGATTTCTTCCCGCCAGTCGTTGATGACCCCTATACCTTTGGAGCGATAGCCGCCGCCAACGCCTTAAGCGATGTCTACGCGATGGGCGGGCAGGTCTTGCTGGCCATCAACCTGGTGGCTTGGCCAGATAACCTGGATCATGCCATCCTCAGCGAGATTTTACGCGGAGGAGCAGATATCGTGGCCCAGGCAGGAGGCGTCATCGCTGGTGGACACACCGTCACCGATAAAGAACCCAAATACGGGCTGGCGGTGACCGGCATGGTACATCCTGACCATATCTTGACCAAAGGTGGCGCGCAACCAGGCGATCTACTCGTCCTTAGCAAACCCCTGGGAACGGGATTGATTACGACGGCGCACAAGCGCGAAGTTGTTGCGGAGGATGATCTGCAAGCAGCGATTGCCTCGATGATGCAATTAAATCGTCAGGCCAGCTTGGCATTGCAGAGGCTCGGAGTACACGCAGTCACCGATATTACGGGCTTTGGCTTGCTCGGTCACGCCTGGGAAATGGCCGCACAGAGCCTTACCGGAATGCGTTTCGATTACAACGCGCTACCTCTCTTACCTAATGCTCGGCACTATGCCGAAATCGATTGTATTACTGGCGGAGCATATCGCAACTCAGCGTATTTGCTGCCGCATGTGCGTATTCACGAACAGATCGACGCACTGGCACGCGAACTATTGTGGGACCCACAGACGTCCGGGGGGCTGTTTGCAGCTATCGATCCGGCATTGTGGCCCGCGCTCGTCGAGTTGGCACCAGAGGTAACATTCTGGCGTATAGGCGAAGTTACCGCACGAGTGCAAGATGAGGATCATGTGTTGTTGGAGGTGTTTTAGTGGCTGTTACATTGTTGGAAGAGACCCTGGGAGTACATTTCCAGGACGCCACACTGTTGCATATGGCTTTGACCCATCGCTCATATATTTATGAAACACAGGGCGAAGGCTTGAGTTCTAACGAACGTCTGGAATTTTTGGGGGATTCCATCCTGGCATTTGTCAGCACCGATTTTCTCTATCGTACCTTCCCCGACCTCAGTGAAGGCGAGCTCACCGATGTTCGTGCCATTCTCGTGAAAACGGAGACATTGGCAAATTTTGCCCAGGATATCCAATTGGGTACATTTATGCTCATGGGCAAAGGAGAGCAACATAGTGGGGGCGGCAAGCGCGTGCTGGCCTCAGCATTCGAAGCGGTGCTGGGAGCAATCTACCTCGACCAGGGGATCGCAGCAGTACAACAATTTCTGCTGCACCGTCTGGAACCGATTGCCCAGCATATCGTAGAGAAACGCTTATTTAAGGATAACAAATCGCGTTTCCAGGAACTCTCGCAAGCTCACGACAGTATCACCCCGTTCTATCGCCTGGTTAGCCAGGAAGGACCTTCGCATAATCGGGAATTTACCGTAGAGGTGATGCAAGGTGAAAGCGTGGCCGGCAGAGGACATGGACGCAACAAGCAGACAGCCGAACAAGAAGCAGCCTATGATGCACTGTTGAAACGAGGCTGGCTGTGAGGAATGGCCGCATGAAACCGTAAGGATACTAGAACTCCGCACAAATTTGCATCGTTTTAGGAATTGAGATAGGGAGGAAGAGGACGGATGAGACTGGAACCATCGCAAAGACCAGAGCAAGCGTTACGGGTCAGTGCCAAACTCATTACTTCAAGCACGATTTTGCATCTCTCGGCAGACGAGCTAGAACGTGCTGTTAACCAGGAGCAGATGGATAATCCTGCACTGGAAGTAAATGAGCAGCGCGTTTGTCTCTTTTGTGGCACGCGCATGTACGGGCAAACGTGCAACACCTGCGGAAATTTTGCACAGCCCGCCCTTGCCATTGGCGAGGTCTCCATCAACTATGAAATACCGCTCGAAACGATGTGGAATTCGTCGCAGCAGCATTACGACCTCAATAACTATGGCTTTGTCGAAATTGATCGCGACGACGAATATGATCCCCTCGCCAGTATACCCTCAGGCGAGACGCTGTCACAAGTGTTACTGCGACAATTAGAGGTCCTTATTACCCCTGGAGATGAGCCGATTGCGGAACAATTAGTCGGCAATCTCAATGAGCGTGGCTACCTGGAAATCAGTGTAGATGAGATTGCCAGTCATCTTGAGGTGCCGTTACAACGAGTCGAATATGTATTGCAGCAGTTGCACGCCCTGGAACCGCTCGGCATCGGAGCGCGTAACCTGCGGGAATGCCTCACGTTACAATTGCAGGCGTTGCGCGAAATAGAAGTTCCTCATCCACTTGCTCAGGTGCTGATCGACTCCCATTTGGAGCAACTTGGGCGCAGTCAGTTCGCCGAAATCGCTCGTGTACTGCGCGTACCAGAGCAAGAGGTACGTGATGCGACCCTTTACATTCGCAGCACGCTCCATCCCTTCCCTGCCCATACCTACCAGGAAGATACGATATTTTCATGGCAAAGCAATGATGCCACGACCTATATGCGGCCCGATATCATCATCCGTAAAGGCGAAATCGGCTTCGAGGTGGAACTGATCGAGGAGAAACGCTATCACCTGAGCATCAACACCGACACCACTGCACAGACTGATCATGGCACCGCCAGTGCTGAATTACAACGCTACATGCATCATCACGGTGATCGGGCCAAATTCTTCATCGACTGCATCCAACGTCGCTGGCGTACACTCAAACGTGTCGCTGAACTGGTGGTAAGCTATCAACAAGAGTTTTTGGAGAAAGGCGTGCGCTCTATGCGGCATCTCACTCGTGCGGAGGTCGCCAGTCGCCTTAACCTCGATGAAGGCACCGTTAGCCGCGCCACTGCCAATAAATACGCGCTCCTCCCCAATGGTCGTCTCATGCCCATCTCCGACTTCTTCGATGGTTCTCTCGCCGTGAAAGATGTACTACGTGAACTGATGACCCATGAAGTGCCCAAACATCGCTTCAGCGATGAAGAATTAGCTCGCCTCATGCAAGCACGCGGTATCCCTATGGCTCGCCGGACAGTCACCAAATATCGCGAAGAGATGGGCATTGGCTCCTCACGAGAACGGGGATAGCGTTCTTTTCAAGCCGAAGCAATGGGTGGGACATAGATGGTTTTTTCGCGCTCGTAATTCACCATACCGGGACCACCACCCTTCATATGGCGCACATGTTTTTGTTGTGTATAATCGACTGGAGCCGTAGTGGTACCTCGTGCCTGGCTATAATAGGCAGCAAAGCTGGCTGCCTGTTCAATCGTGCTGGTGGGGATTTCGCGACCTGCCGCTTTGATGATAACATGCGAACCAGGAACACCGCGTGCATGCAGCCAGATATCATTGGCGGTAGCCTGGTGAAATGTCACCTCCTCGTTTTGGCGGCTGTTCTTGCCTATCAAGACGGTAAAGCCATCGCGGCTCTGCACATGCAAAGGTACGCCACCGCCAGGCATAACAGGTTTCCCCTTCGCTCCCTTCCCTCCTTTCGCCCCCTTACCCTTTTTTACGAATTTCTGGGCCTTCTTCTCCTGCAATTTTTGTAACTTAGATGCGCCACGCATATAGCCAGCCGCCTGCACCTCGGCTTTGACCAAGCTCACCTCCGCGGGCGTATCCGCCAGCATCAGGTCAGCCAGCAGTTGCTCTATCGTCGCCAATTCCGTCGCGTTTTGCTCGATCTGCGCAGGCATCAGCGCGGTAGCGCGGCGCAGTTTATGGTACTTATTATACAGCCGATTGGCATTGCCAACCGCATCAAAGCGCGGGTCCAACGCGACCGTCACGGTAGGCATGGTTTCTTCACTTTCTCCGGCGAAATAATCCACCAAGGTTACGTTATTCTGTCCCTGCTGAATTTCATTCTGGTGGGCAATGAGCAGATCAGCCTGTGTACGATAACGTGCCGCATCCTCGCTGGCAGCCATTTCCTGCTGTAGCATCTCCGCTTTTCGCTTGCAACGGTCGCGCTGGGTTTGCAGTAGTTTGCGCAGCGGGGTGCGTACTCCCTCCATCGCATCGCGCCACTCTGTTCGCGCATAGTACTCATCGAGCAACACATTGATTGAGGGTGATTGTCGTATACGCACACCAGACACTTCCGCGTACTGTTCTAAGACATACGGCGCAAAAGCCAGTGGTATGAGCTGAGCAGAAGCAGCACCGTGTTCTGCATCTTTCCCCATACGCTCAACCAACTGTGGGTGCCACTTGTGGCTGTCATATAAACCGGCAAGCTCACGCACATTCCAGGCAAGTTCTTCCCAGTCAGCCTCACTTCTGTCATCCTGGGCAGCCAGGGTCTCAGCGTTCCCTGTGGCTCTGTAAACGCTCTCACGGGACAGGAGAGGACTGAAGCCAAGGACATGTTTAGAGAGCAGTTGCCAGAGGCGAGGCTGTTCTACAGGCCGTTTACGTGCCTTCGTTGTTACTGCTGGCGAGGGTTCAGGCGGCGTACTATCATCGGCTGCACACATCATCAATTGGGCCGCGCTGATAGTCGTCGGCTCTAACTTTGGCAAGGTTTGACCGGAAAAGAAACGCTGTTGCGGTGGTGGCGGCACATACTGCACGTTTGCCGCTATGGTGCGATAACGATTGACCTCTGCCCCAACACGTTTCAAGCTGCCCAGGATCAGCCCATGTTCATCACAGAAAATGATATTACTGAGACGACCCATGATTTCAATCATCAGGCGATAACGGACGCGTTCCTCGCTATCCGGCCCAAGGCGATGACCAGCGATGACCTCCAGCACACGCTCCCAGCGCGGTTGCTCGATGGCTTCAATACGTGCACCCTCCATGTATTTGCGCAAAAGCATCACAAAGGGGGGCGGGTCACTGGCAATCTTGGGTGGTTTGAGCGCGGTAATATGCGCCCGTGCCAGTTGTGGATGGGCTGAAAGATAGAGCCATCGATTGTGTCCACCCTCTCCTTCAACTTTCGCTGGGGCATAACATTGCATAGCAATTGCATGCTCAGTAGGCTGGATAATGCTGTCAACACGCGCACCGAGCAGCAATAGGCGCCATTCGTCAGCCACAGCCGCCATAGTTATTGCATCTATATTCATACATGTTGCTTTCTTTTAAACTACCGAAATTGATGGTTCGTGTTGTACAATAAGTAATAAGAGGTAATTTCAAGCGTCGTCGTAGCATGGCTTTGTATTATCCCTATTGCCCTCCAAAGAATCTTCGTAGCTATCATCTCATTACTGGTTAGAGAGGGCTGTTTATTAGCCTTTGATTACACGAATTGATTGTCAGTATAGCAAAGAGTAGTCTACTCGTATACTCTCTCTTTCGCTAAGTGCCAGCAACGTCAGGAAAAACAGCATGCAACTTGAGACGGAGCAAACTGTGTCGCAGACGGATCACCTATCACCACCACAGCAAGGACTCCTTTTTGTGCTATCCGCGCCATCGGGTACCGGCAAAGATACAGTGATCAACGCCCTGAAACAGCGAGGCACGGATTTTTATGTGGTGGCTTCCGTCACCACTAGAGCCCCACGTCCCGGTGAAAGCGAAGGAAACCCCTATCATTTTATCAGCCTGGAAAAGTTCGAGCAGTTAATGGCACAGGACGAACTCCTTGAATACGCCAACGTCCATGGCAATTGGTATGGGCAACCTCGACAAGCAATTCGCGAAAACTTGGCAGCCGGACGTGATGTACTCCTCAAGATCGACGTACAGGGAGCGGCGACGATACGTCGTAAAGTGCCAGAGGCCATTTTTATTTTTTTAGTACCCAGTTCCTTGGAGGAACTCGCCCAGCGTTTGACGAACCGGCAAACAGAGACAGAAGCGGAACGCACACGCAGACTCACTGATGCGCGTAAAGAACTCGCGGAAAAGCATTGGTATGATTACGTGATTGTTAATCGACAAGATCACCTGCAAGAGGCAGTTGAGCAGTTGCATGCTATTATGCTTGCCGAGCATGCGCGTACTCATCCTCGCAACATCGTCATTTAGCGATTTCATTAGGAGGACAAGTTAGCTATGGTTGATGAGCATGAACGCTTTGAACAAACTCGTACCAAAGAGCGTAACCTGGCAATGGAGTTGGTGCGCGTTACCGAGGCGGCGGCATTAAGTGCCGGACGTTGGATGGGCAAAGGGAATAAGGAGATGGTGGACCAGGCTGCCGTAGATGCCATGCGCCATGCCCTTGATGGTGTTGACATGAGCGGCATCGTGGTCATTGGAGAAGGCGAGAAAGACGAAGCTCCCATGCTCTATATTGGTGAACACGTCGGTAACGGCTCTCTGCCTGCCGTCGATGTCGCCGTCGACCCCGTTGATGGTACTCGACTCCTTGCACTCGGTATCTCAGGCGCACTAGCAGTCGTAGCCATCGCCGAGCAGGGTACCATGTACGCAGCCCCGCCAGGGGTATACTACATGGAGAAGATCGCTGTAGGTGCCGCCGCCAAACACGTTATTGATATCAATGCGCCTGTTGCCGTCAATTTGGATCGTATCGCCCGTGTGCGCGATGCCCGCATCGACGACCTGACGGTGGTCGTGCTGGATCGTCCACGACACCAGGAACTTATTCGCCAGATTCGCGAGGTAGGAGCACGCATCCGTCTGATCAGTGATGGCGATGTGTCTGCCGCTATCCAGGCAGCTATGGAGGATTTCACCGGCGTTGATCTGTTGATGGGCATCGGTGGTGCGCCCGAGGCGGTGCTCGCGGCATCTGCCCTCAAGTGTATTGGCGGCGAAATTCAGTGCAAGATTTGGCCACGCAATGAGCAGGAACGTGAAAAACTCAAAAGCGACGGCATTGATGTCGATCGGGTATTTCGCGTCGATGACCTGGTCAAAGGCAACGATGTATCCTTTGCCGCAACTGGCATCACCAGCGGCGAGTTGATGGATGGCGTGCAATATTTCGGTTGGGGTGCTCGCACCTCCTCCGTGATGATGCGCTCACGCTCAGGTACCGTACGCTATATTCAGGCCCGCCATAAATGGCGCAAGAACAATCGCCAATCGTAAACGCTCTCTACAAGCTAAAGCAAGAAAACAAGCGTGGGCTGTCCAGCCCACGCTTGTTCAGCAGGGGTGCAGGGGGCGCAGCCTCCTGTCGGGGTTTGGGGTGTCACCAAAAAACTCCTTTTTTCTTTTGCGCCGCCGAAGGCGGCGTGTTATGAGTGGATCTCATTTGTATTAGCTTGTAATTTTTTGTAACTTTTCGATTACCGCATCCGCCACTTGCGAAGTACCCACAGCAGTAGGATCATCGGAACGAGGTTTCAGATCATACGTCACGTTCTTACCCTCGGCTATCACCTGGGAAATCGCTTTCTCCAGGCGATTCGCGGCATCGCGCTCACAGAGGTGACGTAACATCAGAACCCCTGAAAACATCATCGCCATCGGGTTCACTTTGTTCTGCCCGGCATATTTGGGCGCACTGCCATGCACTGGCTCAAAGACCGCACATTGACTACCAATATTCGCACCTGGCGCCACGCCTAATCCACCAATAAGTCCCGCCGAGAGATCAGAAATAATGTCACCGTACAAGTTGGGGAGAACCAACACATCATACATTTCTGGTTTCTGTACCAATTGCATACACATATTGTCTACTATACGATCCTCAAATTGGATTTCAGCATATTCTTTGGCAACTTCATGGGCGGTAGAGAGAAACAGCCCGTCAGAAAATCTCATAATGTTCGCTTTATGCACAGCCGTTACCTTGCGGTGTCCATTAGCACGCGCATATTCAAAAGCAAATTTAACAATGCGCCGCGTCGCCATTACCGATATATACTTGATACTGATAGCAGAGTCGGGGTTGAGACGGGTACCCGTGGTATGAGCAATGGTTTCGATGATCTCTTCGTGCTCAGGTGTTCCTCTTTGGAACTCGATACCCGCGTACAAATCCTCCGTATTCTCACGCACAATGGTTAAATCAATATTCTCATAGCGGGAGCGCAAACCATGATAGGTTTTCGCCGGTCGCAAATTCGCGTAGAGATCAAGCTTTTTCCGTAACGTCACATTGGCACTGCGCAGCCCTTTGCCCACGGGAGTAGTAATCGGGCCCTTCAAAGCCACCTTTGTCCGTTTTATCGACTCAATAACTTCATCAGGTAGGACTGTACCATGCTTTTCCAACATCTCCAGCCCCGCTTGTTGTATCTCCCAACAAAATTGCACACCCGTTGCCTCAAGTACACGTCGCGTCGCCTCTGTAATTTCTGGCCCTGTACCATCACCAGGAATAAGTGTAATTACATACGGCATGAAACCCTCCAAACAGCAGAGTTAATGAATAAGCGTCAAATTAGTTAACCATCCTTCGATTATATCACCGATATTCGGGGAATGTTTTCTTGTAATGATCTTCATTATGCTTTTGTAGGCCTATTTCGAGTCGCGGTGGGCTTGCTGCTGGTACTACTCGCTTTCTTAACCGTTGCTGCGCGTGTGCTGGTGGCCTTTTTGGCTGTGGCACGAGCCGTCGTCGTTTTCCTGACAGAAGTTCTAGTAGTCCTACTGGTGGCCTTTTTAGCTGCCGGGGTTGGCTCTTGTGTGGATACTCCGTCTCCTACTTTTTTACGGGTTGCTGTTGCGCGTGTCGTTTTTGGCTCAGTCGCGTGGTTTTCACCTTCCACAGCCGCTGTTTTCCTGCGCGTGGCACGCTGAGGCGAAGCACCATCCGCTTGGGGTTTCGTTTCCTCAGTGCGCGCTGTAGCTATATATTCAGCATAACAGACCGGGTCCTGCCCCACACGAGGCACAACCATCAAGCCACCACACCTGGGACAAAGATCGGGTACTGGTCGCTCCCACAGTGCAAAATTACAGGTCGGATAATTGCTACAGCCATAGAAAACGCGTTTCTTCTGCTTCGTCTTCCGTTCCACCAAATCGCCATGACATTGCGGACACAATGCCCCCGTCTTATTCATAAATGAGCGGCGATAACGGCACTCTGGGAAACCAGAACAAGAGATAAAACGACCAAAGCGACCGGTGCGAATAACAAGGTTGCGTCCACAATCAGGGCATAGCTCTTCCATCTCCTCCACTGGCTTCTGTACGCGATTCATCTCCGTTTCAGCTTTTTCCATGCTGACCTTGAAATCGCCGTAGAAGCCGTGCAGGAAGTCTGTCCACAAGAGGCGTCCCTCTTCGACTTCATCCAATTTGCGTTCCATATCAGCCGTGAAGCCACTATCCACAATATCGGGAAAGTGTTTGTTCATCACCTCATTGACCGTTTCGCCCAGCCAAGTAGGCAAAAAGCGGCGTTGTTCCTGCTCCACATACCCTCTGTCCTGGATCGTACTGATGATAGGAACATAGGTACTGGGACGACCAATGCCTCGCTCTTCCAGCTCCTTAATCAAGCTCGCCTCGGTAAAGCGCGGAGGCGGTTGCGTAAAGTGCTGTTCGGGTTTCAGCGCGTGTAAATTCAGCATCTCCTGCGCCACCAGTTTCGGTAAAAGTTTCTCATCTTCTTCACGAGGCCAAACAGCATAAAAACCAAGGAACTTCAGGTTAGAACCAGTAGCACGGAAGACGTATTGAGCGGCAACGATATCCACGCGCACCGTATCGAACACAGCAGCGGTCATGAAGCTAGCCACGAAACGTCGCCAGATCAGGTTATATAATTTGAATTGATCGGGTGTCAGATGCGCTTTGACAATTTGCGGCGTCAATGACACATCCGTGGGGCGAATAGCTTCGTGCGCATCCTGTGTGGTCGCTTTCACCTTGCCCGTTCGCCCCATGCCAACATATGGCTTACCATATTCCTGCTCAATATAGCCCTTGACATGGCCTTGTGCCTCTTCCGAGATACGCGTCGAGTCGGTACGCATGTAGGTTATCAGACCTTGATGACCGCGCTCACCCAGTTCGATACCTTCGTAAAGTTGCTGGGCGATGCTCATAGTCTTTTTAGGCTTTAAGTAGAGCCGCACCGAGGCATCCTGCTGCAATGTACTCGTCGTATAGGGCAAGTAGGGCTGACGACGCTGCTCTCGCTCTTCCACCTTCAAGACAGTATAGGTAGCACCCTGTAAGTCAGCCAGAATGGCGTCCGACTCCTCTTTCGAGGTAATTTTAATGCGTCCTTTTTCGGTCTTTGGCACTTTCGCTCCAGTTACAACTGGTGTCGATGCTGCATCCTCTCCCTCTGGCGCATTCTCTTCAGTAGTAAAAACAGTGATATCCTTCAGACGCGTAATCAGTTGCGCTTCAAAGCGTTCTTTCTGCTTTTGCTGGCTAAGGGTAGCGGTAATGCTCCAATATTCTTCCGGCACAAAGGCTCGCACTTCGGCCTCGCGGTCACAAATGAGACGGAGCGCGACCGATTGCACGCGGCCCGCACTGGTCCCTGACTGTACACGCCGCCAGAGCAATGGGCTTATTTTATAGCCGACCAGTCGATCCAGCACACGCCGTGCCTGTTGTGCATTGAAGAGGTCTTCATTGATCTCGCGCGGGTGCTTAATGGCATCCTGAACCGCTTTCTTGGTGATCTCGTTAAATTCAGCGCGATGGGGGTTCTTCAAGTTCAGCAAACTTTTCAGCGACCAGGCAATGAATTCACCTTCTCGATCAGGGTCAGGGGCCAGATACACCTCGTCGGCTCGTTTCGAGGCCGCCTTTAATTCGTCAATCAGCTTATCTTTTTTCTCAATAATTTCGTAATTTGGCGCAAAATCTTTCCGTGTATTGACGCCCAATCCCTTTTTGGGTAAATCCATGATATGCCCCATGGAGGCTCTTACTTCAAAGTCCCGGCCCAAAAATTTTTCGATGGTTTTCGCTTTTGCCGGTGACTCTACTATAACAAGTTTCTTTGCCATTCACTTTTACCTGATCTTCATTTATTCACTACTCAACCCAAGAACCCGTCTAGGAGCATTCCTTCTCACAGCATAGGATAGCACACGTTGACAAGTAGGTACTTCCTATATACCTTTATACCTTCTGTAACGCAAGACTCTGCTAAAAATTCCCTATCAGAGTACCATAAGCTGTCAACAGTCTTTTTGGTATTTCACCTTGACCTGTTTGCTTTACCATGCTATGCTGCAAACACTGCATAGAGCGATGATGCTTTCAGGACTTTTCACGCATTACTATTTGCCGCGACACCATCGTTTTATTCGGCACGAAAACTACGTCGGTTTGGAGGAACAGTATGCCAAAGGATAAGTTACCCACTTCGAGAGCAAGGGCAGGCGGAGCAGTTTCCCGCTTGAAAAATATGCGTATTGGCAGAGCCAAGCAGGATACCAAGCGCAAGCAAGATGTTGCTCAACGTCCGAACAGGGTACAGAAGCGACGTTCCGAACCACGCCAGCGCACGTCTCTACGGGCCGGACTGGCGGTAGTCAGTGGCAGGGTTGTCGGTGAGCTTAGCCGCCGCCTCCATCTGGGTGGTGGCACCAGTATCGCGGGCCTCGTTGCCCAGCGTGTCTATCCCAATATTGTCAGCCATCTCGCAAAACAGATAGAGCACGGTAGCATCGTCATCACTGGCACAAATGGCAAAACAACCACCAGTGGTTTTATCGCAGCCATTCTCAGTGACGCGGGTTTGCGCGTCTGGCACAACAGAGAAGGCTCTAACCTCATGGGAGGCATCACCAGCTCACTGGTCAAGCGTGCCCTGCCAAATGGTCATATGAGCCGGGCTGGTCGTGCCATCTCTATTTTTGAAGCTGATGAAGCCGTGGTGCCACAGCTCGTTCAGGCTATTCCCCCGCGTGTCATCGTCTTCACCAACCTCTTCCGTGATCAACTTGATCGCTACGGCGAAGTCGATAGCGTTGCCTCGCGCTGGCATAAAGCCATCCATGGGCTACCAAGCGATACGATACTTGTGCTCAACGCGGATGATCCCTCCATAGCCTATCTTGGGTCATTCTTCGCGGGGCGCACCCTCTATTTCGGCATCGATGACCCCTCACTTGAAGTATCGACCCAACCGGACGCGGCTGAACGGCACCAGGTATTGGATGCCCGCACCTGCCCCAAATGCGGTGGAGAGTTTATCTACGAACTGCACTTCTATAGCCACATGGGCCACTATCGCTGCACGAACTGTGACTTTGTACGCCCACAACCAGATGTACGAGCAGTCAACGTAGCCTCTGATGATTTTGATCGCCTGCGTGTTCAAATGAGTACATCCATCTCAACGGCATATACAGCCGAAAGTTCGCAACAGGAGATCATCATACCATTACCAGGGCTTTATAACGTCTACAATGCCCTCGCCGCCGCAACCGTTGCCCAGGCCATAGATATTGGCTGGGGACCCATAGTGACTGGCATCGAACAGTTCAAACCTATTTTTGGACGGGGTGAACGTATACAGGTTGAGGGACGCACGTTGCGTTTGCTCTTGGCGAAAAACCCCACTGGTTTTAACGAGGTGCTGCGCACACTTTTTAGCGAAGGTACCCGACGGCATGTCTTGTTCGTCTTAAATGATAACATCGCCGATGGTCGCGATATTTCTTGGATCTGGGATGTTGATTTTGAACGAGCGGCACAGCAGACCACTACACTGGTAGTAGCGGGCAGTCGCGCCCTCGATCTGGCGGTACGCCTGAAGTACGCGGGTATGAACCAGGACGAGATGTCTATTGTTATGCCAGCACCGCTGCGTGCGGCTAAACGTGAGGCTCTGGGGCGTAACCGTAATCAACGCTCGCTGAAGAATACGTATAGTAAGCAACGTAGATCTGGTGGGCATAGTGGCACCGAGACGCTTGAGCAAGCTCCCGTTAAGGATGGACCGCGCCACTATGGTATCGCCGAGGCACTGGACGTCGCCGTTGGTCTGACGCCTGTTGGTGAAACTTTGTTCGTCGTCCCTACGTATACTGGTTTATTAGAAATACACCATGAGCTAGAGCAGCGTGGCTTGACGCCTCACTATTGGGAGGAATAATACCATTGAAAGAAACAGGTACTCCACGCCCAACGCTTACCCTTGGACATTTATACCCCGATCAATTGAATCTGTATGGAGACCGTGGCAATATTGTGGTGTTGCGCGAACGCTGTCGACGGCGCGGCATTGACCTTCGCGTCGTCGGTTTAGGTATCGGCGATGCTCTGGCACCAGATGAATATGATATGCTCTTTATTGGCGGTGGTCAGGACAAAGAACAAGCTCCCGTCGCCCAGGATTTATTTGATGTCAAAGGGATTGGCCTCTGGGCTGCCATAGAAGATGATATGCCCGTGTTGGCTGTTTGCGGGGGCTATCAATTGCTGGCGCACTACTATCGACCAGCAGTTGGGCCTGATATGCGCGGTTTAGGCGTCTTTGATGCTTGGACTATCCACAAAGGGGCACGCGTGCCACGCTGTATTGGCAATGTAGCCATCACCTGGCAAGGGCAAACGCTGGTTGGCTTCGAGAATCACGGTGGTCGCACCTACCTGGGTACTGCGCAGCCTCTGGGCAAAGTGCTCAAGGGCAATGGCAATAACGCGGAAGATGGGACAGAGGGAGCGATCTACCGCAACGCCTTTGGCACCTACTTGCACGGTTCGCTCCTGCCCAAAAACCCACATTTTGCCGACTTTTTAATTGGTTTAGCCTTGCAGCGCACATATGGGAACAATCACTGGCTCGAATTGGGTTCTAGTGAGAAAGAAGAATCGTCAAACCAGGAAACACCGTCCGTGGAAGCCGATCCAGAAACCGACCCGCTGGCAATGTTAACTCCTCTTGATGATACATTGGAATGGGAGGCTCACGCCTCTCTGCTGGAACGTATAGGTTTACAAAACGCGGCGGTAGCTGCGTTGCAGACACATAACGTCTAACAGCGATGTTGACGTTGGCACAAGAGGTGATGAAACATGAGTTCTGACAGATCACTGGCTCGCTGTTCTTTTTGCGGTCGTCGCCCACCAGAGGTCCGTCGTATGGTCGCAGGCCCAGGCGCGGCCTACATTTGTGATGATTGCCTACGACTGTGCGATGAAATACTACAGGATACCGCGCCCTTCTCGACGAAAGCATTGGAGCTAGCTTCTCGCCCGCCCGTGGTCATCGCCGCTCCACAAGAATTCGTACAAAGTGACGCGCCCGCACCAGAATCCATTACGCCACAGCGCACCATTAATGTGGAACTGGAGCAAAAACAACATGGCATGGTGTTAATGCTGCATCAGTTGCTCATCTACACCAACCGTTTCGAAATCCAGTATCTGTGGGTAAGACCTCCCTTAACGGCTGGTTTCGCCTTTGTACCACGGATCATTTTCTTTGTCACAGATAACACCGGCGCACAATGGATGGGAGATCGCGGCGGCATGTTGCTGGCTCGCCCCGAACTGGCTAGCGGTCCCAATCGTGCCGTCTACCAGGGTAGCGCACGCTTCCAGCCTCTGCCATCACCTGAAGCCCATACCTTGGTCGTTCGCGCCGCCGACCCACTGGGCCAGTTTGAAAGTCCCGCGCCCAGCCCCTGGCACTTCGAAATTACTATATAAGACCCAACCCAAACGAAACGCCGCGCATGGTGACCATGCGCGGCGTTTCATTTGGGTTGGGTCAGTCACTCTGCTAATCTAATTCTGGCACCAGCAACCCGTAGCCGCCCTTGTCCAAACGGTACATCACATTGACCTTATTCGTAGCCTCGTTAAAGAAAGGCAAAAAAGTCAGACCCAGCGTTTCCATCTGAGCAATAACCTCTTGATCACCCATAGGCTTCGTGGGCACACGACGAATTTCGACCACCCGTGACCAAATCTCCTCGTTATGTGATCGCGTAATGGCAGAAGTGCCATCGTCATCATTGTGGGTACCTGCAAACTCATCCGCTTGAAACTCATCCGCCTCTGTCTCGTCCTCTATCTCGGAAAGGGAACCACTGCGTGACAACGAAAGAACCTTGATTGCTGGCGTGTGGTGCCGCAACGTAGAGGTTTGGCGGTCCTTCTGACGACCAAGCTGAGCAACAATTTTATCCAGCACGAGGTCTAGTGCCTTGTTTGCATTAACCGCGCAGACCTCACTGCGCACAGGATGGGAGGCACTGGCAAGCGCGAGCTGCACGCTATACCGATCTCGCGCACTGCGCGTTTGCTCCTCCGCAACTGTCACTTCGACGCGAGCCTCCGCGTCGATAAGGCGAGCCAGACGCTGAACTTTCCGTTCGATATACTGGCGTAACCGGGGAGTGACCTCCATCTGCTTCCCCTTGATGATGATTTGCATAGTTCAACTCCTCTTAACCGTTCCAACAACACACAAAACATATACAACAGACACATCGATGTATCCTTACCGGGCAAACAGGGTAGTACTCAGGTACAATTTCATTATACCACTTCGTATAATTCCAGATTCTCTCACCCCCATCACAATTCCTCGTCTCTCAAAAGTTGCCCTAAGCAAAACAAAAACATGAAAAAATTGTTATGAAAAAATGAACATTACACCATCATTGCGCATAACAAATTCATGGAATGTTCACACAATGGTGGTACGCTGATTGTAGTATTGACATGAACGATTGTAGTTTCCATTGTTTTGTGGAAGGGTTAGTGGTTTTATGACACAGCTACCAAACGATCAACATATCACATATCAATTTCAACATCGTAAATGCGGCAAATCATCTTGCAGCACATGTCGCGACGGGCAAGGGCATGGGCCATACTGGTATGCCTATTGGCGCGAGGGTTCGCGTTTACGCTCAGGATATATTGGGAAAGTTCAACCCCCTGCATACCATGCCAACACAGAGGCCAACATCGTCCACGTGCTATAGGGAAAAAGAGATGCAGGTTCTCTATCCTTTCCAAAGAAAGGATAGAGAACCTGCATCTTCACAACTAGCTAAACGCTTATGCCGCAATACGGTCAAGCAACAAACGTGCTGCATCCTCGTCAGGAACTGACGTCACTTGTTCAAGCAACAGGCTCAGCTTTTCCGGTTTGCGTATAAGTGAAACCTTCTGTTGCGCCAACTCTGTGAGCGGTGGAAAACGCAACGTAACCGCTGTAATGACAGCTTTTTGTAATCCCTCAGCTAAACCCTCAGCTAAACCCTCAGCTAAACCTTCAGCTTTGCCTTTGGCGAGGCCTTTAGCCTCGCTCTCTTTGCGTAACTTTCTCATCTTAGGATCACGTTCCATTAAGTCGTCCCACATATTCAATCGCTCCTGTCACGCATGCAAGTACCTCTATCTTATTGAACTGTGATAGAATAGGTTCTATTACAAGTTTTCCAACGGGGTACATAACTATGAAATGCCCATTATGTGGTGGCACTGAATCACGCGTCAAAGATTCGCGTGATATTGGCGATGCCATCCATCGCCGACGCGAATGTGAACAGTGCAAAGGACGCTTCAGCACCTACGAACGAGTCGAAAAATTTCACTTGATGGTGATTAAACAAGACCAGCGACGCGAAGACTTTGATCGGCAAAAACTCTACGTTGGTATTCGTAAGGCCTGTGAGAAACGTCCTTTGCCAGTTGGCGAGATCGAAAATGCCGTCGAAGAGATTGAGCAAGAACTCTACCGCCTGGGCCGACAGGAAGTGGCGAGTCATGTGATTGGTGAAAAAGTGATGGAGCATCTGCAACGCATGGATAAGATTGCCTATATCCGTTTTGCCAGCGTCTATCGCTCCTTTGGTGATGTCGAAACCATGTTTGAAGAAATCCAAAACCTGCTCAACCGTGCCAAGCCTACCGGAGACCAGTGATAGCTCCTGCCGCATACACGCGGGGCTTCTTCTACAGACTTTCACTGATAGCATCTAGAATTCAGGAGCCAGGCAACGACAAGGGTCGCCTGGCTCCTGATCTTTAATGATCGTAGACTCGGTTCTCGGCTTTGCGTAAGCGACGGCTCAGCACTCCCAGGAGTTTAAGAGCAATATCGGGATGGCTTTGCAGAGTCGTGCGGAAATCCCAAATCGGCAACAAGAGAGCGGTCACATCATCAATGGCGGTAACGGTAGCGGAGCGGGGTAAGTCATCAAGCAGTGCCATTTCACCCAGTACGCTGCCTTTTCCGGCTGTCCCAAGCTCTACCTCTGCCCTATCAGGATTGATTGACTGCGTAATCCGTACTGTCCCATTGGTTATCACATAGAGTCCTACCCCTGTATCGCCCTGCGACATCAATGTTGAACCTGCACTATATTTCCGCTCCTGGCAGCTTTTCGCGAGCACCTGTAAGTCCTTCTTTTCTAGGCCAATAAAAAGGTCTACACGCGCTAGAGTGTCTTCGTGCATACTAAAAACTCCTTTTTACCATTTTTGCTGAGGGTTGCCACTTCGCACTGTTTTGTACTATTTCGTACTATTCCATGTACACGCCGTATTCTACCACAATGGCATGAGCAATCCTAGCAGTATTTTTGGCTTTTTGACATTCTCCTAAGCAAACATTACAATGAGACACAGAACAGAACATATCGCACCAAATACTCAACAAAAGAAGAGATTGAGGACATAGATTTTCATGGCAACACAGGATAAAACCACAGCGGAGATTCGTTTACAAAGCGGCATTGATGCCTATACCCAAGGGAAGACGGAAATTGCCGCCGAGGCCTTTATCGACGCCGAAAAACAATTCCGCCAGATAGGCGATCTCAAACGGGCTGGTGATTGTCGTACGCTGCTAGCCGATGTACAGCGTGAAAGCAACCTGGTCGAACAAGCTATTACGAACTATCAGCGAGCAATGAAACTGTATAACGAAGCCAAACGACCATTACATGAGGCACATGCTGCCCTTGCTATCGGGCATTTGGAACGACAACAAACACACCTGCAACAAGCGCAAGAGGCTTATCATACAGCTCAGCTTCTCTATGTCGCCGAGAACAATGCACAAGGTCAGGGGAACGTCGCCTTGGCACTGGGACATATTGCCCTCCAACATGGTGACACCAAACATGCTGCCGAGTTCTATAATCATGCCATCACCTTCTTTACCGCGGCCAACGACGCCATTAATAAAGCTGATGCCCTTCGTAGCCTCGGCGATATTCAACGCCTGGCGCGACTCTATAGCGAGGCCGATGCCAACTATCAACGTGCCTTAGAGGCGTACCAGGCACTGCGCGATAGCTATGGTATCGTTGATACCCTTTTAGGGCTGGCACGTATCTATCTGGATCAGCGACAACTCGATAAAACAGCAGATACATTCGCCGATGCCCACAACAAAGCGCGTGCCTTGGAGTACGAGCTGGGCGAGGCAGACGCCACCCTCGGACTGGCCGAAGTTGCCTTGCAACGCGACCAGGTTGAGCAAGCCCTTGCCAGTGCGCAACTGGCACTCCAAGTGTACTCAAATCAACATAACGCCCTCGGCACAGCCAACGCTAACCGCCTGTTAGGGGAGATCAATACACGCCGTGGACAGCTTTCCTATGCCAGCGCAACCATGGAACGTGCCCTACGTACCTACAAAGCCATCTCGTACCGCTTGGGGCAAGCGGAGACAACATTGGGCCTGGGCGATATTCAGCGTCTGCGCGGCTTCCTCTCCACAGCGGTGCAATCCTACGAAGACGCACGCAAGCTGGCAAGCAAGACACAGAACGATCTTGTTGAGGGCTACGCTTTGCTGGGCATTGGCGAGGTCTATCGTCAACAAGGGCGTACAGCCCTCGCAGGTGTCTGCTATCGGGATGCGCAGAGCTTTATGCAGCAAGTAGGTGAGTTCGCAGGTGTCGCACAAGCGCTGCTACACCTGGCGCGTTTAACCGTTTTCGCCGGCAACCTGGGCCATGCCAGTGCCTATCTCGACCAGGCCGCAACATCTATTGCCAGCGGCCCACTTGCTTCTGCTGCCAACCCCTTGTTACTCATCGTCCAGGGACAGTTGCTCTTGACTCAAGGCGATTTCGTGCAAGCTGAAGCTTGCTTCAGGGCAGCTTATACTCAGGCCGATGGCAAACAGGAGCCATTGCTGGCTGCCGAGGCATTCTTAGGGCTCGCACGCACCCTCCTCTCGCAGGGCGACAAAGACGCTGCTACATCCACCTTTATGGAAGCCGGTCGACAATTCCTCTTGCTGGAGAGCACTGCTGGTGATGGGTATGCTACCCTTGGTCTCGCGCAAACGCTGATTGTGCAAGAGCACTGGGAAGAAGCTATCCAACGCTGCGAAGAGGCGTTGACGCGCTTCAACCAGAGCGACGATTTGATCGGTCAGGCCGATACGATGCTCGCCCTCGGCTTAGCACATCGCGAAAATGGCACCCTTGAAGAGGCAACCCTCGACCTCACGCAGGCATTGCAACTCTATCAACAGCAACAACAACCACTGGGAGAGGCCGATACACACTTTGAATTGGGCGGTCTCTCCCTTATCCAGGGCAATATGGCAGAGGCTACCAGCGCATTTTTGAAAGCGATCACACTGGTCGAACAGGTCATGAAAACACTGAGCAAACCAGAGCAATGGAGCATGTTCTTACAGCAATATAGTGACCTCTATACACAAGCTGCCATCACCCAGGTACGACAACAACGCGACGCCCAGGCAAGCACGCTCCTGCAAAGCTTCGTGCATATCGTGGGCTCACAGGAGGTCGTGTCTCGCATCAAAGCTTACGAAGAGACCATTCTCACCAGCGGAGCAGAAATGACCGAAGACGAGATACAAACGAACAAAGACCTCCTGAAACGACTAGGCCAATTGCGCAAAGGTCTAAAATGATGCAGTCCCTTGCCATGAGCGTCTAAACAGCTTATGATACAGAGAAAGTGTTTGGCCATCTTTTTATAAAGCATATACTATCGTTGAGATACCATCATTGAGAGGATTCCTTCTAAATGGATATGCGCTTCTTACGCGGTGATCCGAATGCACCAAAGGGACATGTCATTTTTATTGCACGCAGCACGAGCAATCCGCGGGTCGTCTTCTGCACATACTGTATTGTGCCACCAACACCATTATCGCTCACAAAATATCTGCCCTCTTTCTTAGCAGCACAATTGCCGCCAGAGGAATTACGTGAAGCAGCCAACGTTAATGTAATGCCCATTCCGCCGATGTTGGAAGAGGGCAGCAGTCTAGAACACCTGCAAATGCTGGCAGAGCGGCGCAGCGACGATTTATGCGATATTGGCCCCATCAATCCTAGAGACGAAGCAGCGCGGATGCAGCTAGTAGCTGAGGGCTGCCAAGAGTATGGGCAACTCTACCTCAGCTATACGCAGACGTTCGATAAAATATCCTCCTCTCCACTGCCCGAACTTAACCAAGCCACTCCGCTTGACGACCTGGACCCCGAAGACCTCCTAGAGCAGACGATGACCGACCGCGAACGCTTAACGGAACTGGGAAAGTTGGTCGGCATGGCACGCTACTCGTTGGAAGGCCATGACACCGAGTTGCTACAAGAGACCAAACGCAAAATGCTCCGCATCTCTACGCGGTTGCCCGATAAATATCGCGCCAGCGATTTGACCAACGCCGCACTAGAACCGGGCGAACACGGTGCCAAACTCGTACAATTGTATCTTGATCGAGGCTTCAAACTCCTCGACGAAGAATATGCAGACATTCCTAGCATTGAGCGAGCTATTCGCGATTTGCAATAAAAATAATAACTGGCTTTTATGCAAGTCAGGTAGGGAGTTTAGACACATGCCAACAATAGGAATGGGTGTCGATATCTCGACGCTTGTTGATGCCACAATTTCTGGTGATAGCCACCAGGTTATTGCCACGGGACGACGCCTTCTACAGCGCGGTGCGCCTGCCGCAGAGCTGTTAGGGCGCATTGGACTGATTGCCGCACACGGCGATAGGGATGGTCATCCCATCCTTACGTTAAACGCCGCCGCCGCGCTAAGCCGCTATTTCGTCGCCATCCCTCCAACCCCTGGACAAGACCCGCAAAGCCACGAACAGGAACTGCCGCTGCTGGTGCAAGCTCTTATCGCAGCCGCTCCCGCCGTGAAGGCCGGCCAGGCCGCTCAGGATACCTATCCCACGCCTCTGTTCCCCAGTGAATTGGGAGAAGGGCACACCGTGGACGAGGCCTTGCATAAGGCAATCTATAGCAATGACGAAACAGTGGCCGAGCGGCTCCTTTTCGGCCTCTATGGTACCGGCGCCGACTATCGCACCATGGAAGTGCGTACATATGATGGCATCTCTACCACGTTCCAGAATGCCGGTCATCCATTGCTGCTCGCGGTGCGCGGCTTCCAATTATTAGACGCGGTTGAATGGGGAGATCGTGCGCCCAATATTTTACACTGGCTGGCTCCACATCTACCGCTGCACAGCGGTGAACCGGATTGGATCAATGCAGTACGCACCTTTAACGACGACTCTGCCCACAGCCTGGCAAGTTTACGTACCCGCCTGGCTTTCCCGCAAGAGGAGAGCGCCTTAGCCCTATGCGGCCTCATCTTGAGCGACGCTGATACAACGCAGGTCTGCCAGGGCGTCTACGATGCCTTGCAACGCGGCGGAGCATCATCACACGGCGTCGGCTCTGTGATCGCCCTTGCCGCCGCGGAGGTAGTGCAGAAAGTTGGCGATGAGAATCGCGACGCTTTTATCCAGGCCAGTCACGGCTTGCTCTTCGCTGCCGCAACACGACTCGTCTACTCCCATGTGCAAGATATTCCCGCCCTGCCATTGCTCTACACGGCAGCAAGCTATATCAATGCTTTGCAAAAGGCTCTGGGGCAACCGTCTTCTAATACGCCGACGATGCCTACTATTCCCGCCACACCTCTTGGTGGTGGCTTAATTGCTCCCGCCCTTTTGGAAACGCTCAACGAACAGCTTAATGCGCAGGACGTGAAAGGCGCATTGTCTACCGCTCGCCGCTATCTCCGCATGGACAATGATACACGCGCCCTCTTCGCCATCCTTGGTCGCAATGCCGCTCAGGCCGATGCGGCTGCCGATCAGGGACATACCCTGCAAATCGTACAAGCGGCTGCCGAAGAGTATAGCGCGTGGCCCACGCGTCTCAGCAGTACAAATGTCGATGCCTTCTTAAGTGTAGCGTTGCGTGCTGCCGCCTTTGCCCCTCGCAATTCGCTTGTTCACACCCTGTAACCACCTGGAAGAGCGCAATGCACGGTAGAAATACCACATTGCGCTCTTCTCTTTTGAGCTTATCGGGAAACCTGGTTGCAAGGCGTGGTGCCTGACGCCCACAAGGGGCGTCACTACATGATTGAAATGGCCGACACGGTGACATGTAGTGACGCCCCTTGTGGGCGTCAGGCAGAATTCTCAAACCCTGGTACATCATGCTTCCTATCTTGCATATAATGCTAGTAATAAGATAATTATCTGAGGAGAAAATATAGCATGTATCATGGCGAATTATGGCGGGTTAAGGTGTTACCAGTTTTGCTCTGTTTCTTGGCTCTGCTCCTTGTCTCTTGCGATACTGGTGGCGGAGTGACCCCGGTCAAAAAGTTGGTGAAAGCTCCTGCCAGCAAGCAAGTCTATACCGTCCCCCAGGTGGGTATTACCGATATCGCCTCCCTTGACCCTGCCCTGGTGCTAGCGGCAGACCAACCCTCGATGAGTGCTATTCAAATGATCTATACCGGCCTGGTGCAGCTTGACGACAAGCTACAGATACAGCCACAACTGGCAGCCTCGTGGGATGTCTCTTCTGACGGTTTGACTTGGACGTTCCACTTGCGCCACAATCTGAAATTCAGCGATGGTACGCCCTTGACATCAGCCGATGTCGCCTACAGTATTGATCGGGCTCTTCAACCCAGCACAAAATCTCCTGTTGCCCCCATTTACCTCTCACTCATTCGCAACTCCGACAAACTGTTGGGTGGCTTCACGCCTACCCTTATCAATGATAGCTTGATGACGCCCGACGCCAATACGCTCATTATCACTTTAAAAAAGAAAGCTCCCTATTTCCTTTCTATGCTGACGTATCCCTGTTCTTTCGTCGTCGAAAAACATCTGATCGATACCTACAAAACTGCCTTCACCGACCATTTGACCGAGGGTGGCTCAACCGGCCCTTTTAAAGTCTCACTGTATACGCATGGCAAAGAGATCGACTTCGTTCCCAACCCGAACTACTATGGACCAGCACCACAGCTTCAAAAAGTTATCTTTCCTTTCTACCAGCAAGCCGATTATGCCTACCATGATTACCTCGTCGGCAAGGTGGATACCACTGGCGTTCCCATCTCTACCTTCGCCACTGATAAGAAACGCACGGACTTTTATCAGATACCCCAGCTCTGGGTGAATTACTATACGATGAATTACCTGGCCAAGCCATTCGATAACATCCATATACGACAAGCCTTCGCCCTGGCTATCGACAAAACAGTCATTGCCCAAAATGCCTGGAATGGCACGGTACTCCCCACAAACCATATTGTGCCGCAGGGCATGCCAGGCTATAATGCCAATCTTACCGGGCCCGACGGCACGACAAGTCTCAAGGGCAATGCCACGAAAGCCAAAGCATTGCTTCAACAGGGCATGAGAGAAGAAGGCTTCACCACTCTCACACAAGTGCCAACCATCAAGTTAAGCTATGTGTTGGGTGCAGCCAGCTTTGACAAAGAAGTCGTCGCCATGATCCAGATGTGGCATAAAGTACTCGGTATCACCGTCACCCCAGACCCACTTGATTACAACACCTTGCTGACGCAGGTGACGCTCGCTACCGGCAACGCCAATGGTTTGCAGATGTGGGGGCTGGCCTGGGTCGCGGAATATCCCGACCCACAAGACTGGTTGACGCGCCAATTTGATCGCGGTGTGCCTAATAACAACGCGAACTACGGACAAAATACCAGCACTGACGTGGCACAACAACAGTCTCTCCAGCAGCAGTTAGAGAATGCTGACGCCAATAGCGATCAAGGCGCACGTTTCAAAGCCTATCAACAAGCGGAACAGCAATTGGTCAACGATGTCGCCTGGCTCCCCATGTCACAGGTCACCACGACTTTCCTGCGCAAACCAACGGTGGTTGGCATAAAAGATAATGCCCTCGCCATCGTTCCCCCCAACGATTGGGCGAATATCTACATCGCACAATACCAGTAACAGCCCATCAGGGACAAGCAAGCGTAGGGGCCGCTTATGCACATTGATGAAATACACTGGTCATCCGTAGGGCGCGATTTATCGCCGCCACCGCCGATTTATCGCAATGCCATTCAAATAAGCCTGGGAGTGGCGTGTGTAGGGACAACACCCTGCCTGGGGGGCAGGTAATAAGGACGCGGCGGTCGATGGGGGGCCTTGTGCTTGTCCTCGTCCTGTGGGATGTCCAGAACCCCCAGCAGGACAGGCACAAGGCCCCCGCGTCCGCATCCCCTCGTCCCCCTGTCCCTACACACACGGTGTCGCCGTTCATTC
>JBBQXY010000048.1:0-33578 GCA_038209195.1 Ktedonobacterales bacterium
AACCTTGCCATCACCTTAATCCATCGCACTGGGTCCTCTCAGATTGCCGCTTCCCGACGACATTTCGCTTCTCATCCCTCTAAAGCTTTCGCTCTCCTTCTGCAAGGGAGGTTCACCCAGCAATAATTCACAGACCCTGAGAGCGATGGCGACTGGCACGCTTAATAAGGCAAATAGTGGTACAGCGAAGAGGAGACCTAACGAGCCACCCGCGCTGGCGAGAATCATGCGCAGGCTAAAGACTTTGCCAAGTTGGTTGGCTGGAAGATCGGTTTGCATGATGACGATGGTCATAATGTCCCCCATTGGCCCCCCAACCGCTGCCAGCGCGGAACCAAGTAAGGCCACCCACAAGGAATGTGCGAAGGCCAGAAGCAGGAAGCCACCTCCCAAAATGACCTTGCCAACAAATATTGTTGCTACTCGGTGGCGAATGGTCAAACTGCCAATCACCACATTGCTTATCACATTGCCCACACCGTAGGCTCCTACGATCAAGCCATACGCGCCAACATTGGCACCGAGAACGCGGTAAGTGAACAGAGGCACACCTACGGTAAAGGCTGCGCTCCAGAGAAAATTAATGAAACTATTCGCGCCTATTGCCCAGGCTAGAGGACGATGGTTATGCACAAGGCGCATAGCACCAGCAATTTCCGCCAGGATACCGCGTACACCACGCTGTAGCGTTTCGTTTGGTGCTGGTTTCCAAAGATAGTGCCGCCCCAGAGATAGGACTGCGAGGGCCGAAAGGCCAAAGCTGACGGCATCCAACGTGAAGAAATGCGGTAGTGGTAGCAAGGCAATGAGCAACCCTGCTGTACCAGGGCCAAGGATACGAGCAAGTCTGCGCGTCGTATCCATTAAGCCATTGGTAGCTTGTAGCGTTTGCATATCAGGAGTCAATACTGGTAAGCAGGCTTGCAGTGCTGGATCAAAGAGCGAACTCAGACTGCCAATAATGATCGCAACAATGACAAGATGCCAGAGTTGGAGCAATCCATGCAACGCTAGTATTGGTAGAACAGAAACTGCAATCGCTCGCACTGTGTCCGCTACAACCATCACTTTCTGCCGATCCCAACGATCGGCATAGACACCGCCTAGCAGACCAAAAATGAGCATTGAACCTGCCTCTGCCGCCGCCACTATACCCGCGCCACTGCCGACTGACTTGACTGCAATCCAGAGTACCGCGATCTCATAGAGGTAATCACCCATCGCCGAGAGTACTTGACTCAGCCAGAGTATCGCCAGGTGACGTGTGCGCAACACTTTCAGAAAAGCCATGATCCATCTTCTTCCTGTCTGTTCGAGGTATTTAAAATGTCACTGAAAAGGGTAAAATGCCTAAAGAGGCATTTTACCCTTTTCAGTGACATTTTATGTAAAGTAAAAAAATTAGGCGTGCTCTAGGCGGCGCAATTCAATGTTGCCGTTGCGCACACGTGCTGAGAAGGTGGGTTGGGCGTAGACTGCCGGGCCATCGACCACGCTGCCATCGGTCATGCGGAAGCAAGAGCCGTGCCAGGGGCATTGCACGACATTGCCTTCTTGAAGTGAGCCCTCATCGAGTGGGCCACCGAGGTGAGAACAGGTAGCGGCAATGGCGTAAATGGCTTTGCCGTCTTTCAGCAACACTGCTGGAATACCCGCGGCATCGACACGCGTCAACTTCCCAGCTTCCAGGTCCTTAGCAGGCATGACTGCAACATAGTCATCCGAGCCACCTTCCCAGGCGACGTGGTTCACGCCTACGCCCTTGGCAAAGACCATTTCGCCGCCCAAGTAGGCTGAAACTAAGGAGGCTAGATAACCGAGTGTAGAGAGTGCAACGCCAGCGCGACGCTGACCTGTGCGCCGCATGATTAACGAGGCCAGGTACATAAGAGTGACGGAGCCATTGAGCAGTCCGTGCATCATGCCTACACGGCGATCGGTGCCATCCAGGTCGCTCCAATCGGTCACACCAGTTACGGCTGCACCGCCAGCGCCTAACAAGCCCACGACAAGTGTGATGTCAGCACTATCTTCGATGCCCTTGTTCTCGCCAGCAAGCGCGGCAATATCGAGCAAGGCGGTGCCAGTCCACGCGCCCAGGGGAATGTCAGTGAGCATGGGATGAACGGCATGCCCAAGCCATGTGCCATTCAACAGGTTTTTGATTTTGCGGTTGGGTTCGCCGGGCTGACCAAATATTTTCAATAGCCAGCCCTGGAAAGGGGTTGACAGCATATCGAGCCATGTCTGATTCTCGACAAATTGCCCGATGATATGGCGCAGTGGAGGGTTGATCGGAGGGGTTTCGGCCCAGCTTTTCTGCTGGCTCTGTACATCCTTGGTTGTCATGGGTACGTTTCCTTTCCAATAAGAGAGACACTATGCAAATAATGGTAGACTTACCGCTAGTGGGCAGTGTAAGTAGTCATCAGGATACTGTCAACCAGCAGTAATTGTGCGGTGGGTTAATTTCCAATACAGAGAAAGGCACCTCTGGCTTCCGGTGCTGCAAAATGTAGCGTTGGACAGCGCGATTATGGGCATAAAACAGACGGGCGCAGTGCATTGCGCTTTGTATTGAGCGGAAACGTACACGCATCTCCTGCTGTAGTGGCACCGCCACATACTGGAAACCGTGCGCGATTAACCACTCATAATCCTCTCGACGCGGCCAGATCAGCACTATTTTACCACCATGTTTCGTTACCCTGCGCATTTCCGCCAATCCTGGTTCACCCCCTTGCTCCTGATTAGCGGTAAAAGCAGAGCAGGAGAGAGAGACATCAACACTTTCGTCCTGCAAGGGAATGGCGTCGAAGCTTCCTCTCTGTATTGTGATACGATTGTTGACCGCTTGTTGCGTAAGCTTCTGTGCTAAGATATGTAACAAACCGGGCGAAGGTTCGATCGCGTAGACGAACTTTGCACCATGGGTCAGGCACTCTAAAGATGCTCGCCCACTGCCGGCTCCGATGTCAAGCACCGTTTTCCCACACAGGTCTGGTGCCAACTGTCGAAAAATGTCGGGATGGAGCTGCTCGCCTTCAGTCAATTCCTCATACAGTTCGGGCGTTTTCCAGTAGGTTAGTTCCCAGAATAGTCCATCTAGCACACGGCGACGGGCCGACTGTACAGCATCGCTTGTAATATGTTGATGCACCGTCTCACGCATTGTTGCTTGCTGGTGAACTGGCAAGTTATGTTGCACACGCTTAACTAACTGTTCAGAGGCACCATACAGGCTAGCGGTAAGGTCTCCCAATGTGAGACCAAAACCGCCATTACACAACATACGCTGCATGGTGACATCATCAAAAACCAGCATATCCTCGATAGAAAATGGGTTTTCAAAGAGCGGTTGAGTATGCATCAGGTTTGTGCCGCTCTGTTGCAATGATAAACCATCCATTCGTCTTGTACCAACCTACTAGACTGACATATTTCATTTGTCTGGCCGCCTTCGGCGGCCAAGAAGAGAGAGAAGACTAGGGCGCAGCCCTAATTACCTACCCCCCAGGCAGGGTGCAGTCAAGGGGCGCGGCCCCTTGCATCCCATAGGCGTCAAGTTAAGGACAGAGGCACTGGCAACGAAGCGGCCTTGGGAGCGGGTGCATTCGCACAGGCAGGTGAAACGCTGCCAGTCCCCCACCCACGGGCGACCACAAGGGTCCCCACCTCATCCCAGCACCACTCCCGCCCCTACGAGAGCCTCTCCCTTCCTTAACTTGACGCCTATAGGGCGCGGCTCCTTGCATCCCTGCTTTTCGGCGGCTACTATTGTGCGTTAGATGTGCATGTTTATGCTTTACTTGAGATAGTAATCCTTCTTTTGCTGAGTAGCAAGTCAACAATAGGATTTGCACTTTGGCGGATGAGCTATTATACTGAAGCAGCATAAAACGAGGAGGTTGAAACAGTGAAATTTGTCACACGCGAACATATAAAGGTGGATCGTGTCGCTTGCCCATGGCTGATAAGGCGTTTTATAGACCCACAAGCCGAATTGCTTTTTGTGCCAAAAGACGAGGTGCTTGCGGTCGCCGAGCGTGAGGGAGCCTTGCCCTATGACATAGGCAAGGAGATAGAACTGACGCATCACGATGATGGGTGCAGCTTTGATGCCTTTATCACAAAATATCACCTCGAAGATGACCAGGCATTGCTGGCGTTGGCAAAAATTGTGCGGGCCGCCGATGTGCTGACACAGCGTGATATTGCGCCTGAAGGGGTGGGATTAGAGGCGATTGCCTTTGGCTTCAGCCTGAGTGGGAAAAGTGATGCAGAGCTACTTGAGTTAGAATTTCCGATTTATGATGCGCTTTACCTGTATTGTAAACAAAAAATCAGAGGGAAGTCTTAACGTTGGTGAAAAGAGGTTTTTACGTGTTGACTGCGCCTGCTCTACTTGCTAGCACCGCTACGGCATTGAAGAATGGTACCGTTGATCTGTTGGATTATATTGATGAAGTATGTCAAAAGATAGAGACTGTTGAAGCGGAGGTCTATGCTCTGGTACCGGAAGCTGATCGCCGGGGTCGTTTGTTCAGCGAGGCTACGGAACTACAAGCGCGTTTTCCCGATCCAGACGCGCGACCGCCTTTGTATGGCGTTCTTTTGGGCGTGAAAGATATCTTTTCTAGCGAGGGTTTTGCTACTCGTGCCGGCTCACTACTGCCAGCAGAGCTATTTGCTGGCCCTGAGGCGGCGTGTGTCACGAGCTTACGGGAAGCGGGTGCGCTCGTGGTTGGTAAAACGATTTCCGCCGAGTTTGCCTATGCTGAGCCAGGGCCGACACGCAATCCGCATAACGTTCGGCATACACCTGGTGGGTCAAGCAGTGGCTCGGCAGCGGCGGTGGCGGCTGGTTTCTGCCCCGTGGCGCTGGGAACACAAACGAGCGGTTCTGTGATACGCCCGGCTGCTTTCTGTGGTATCTTTGGCTTTAAACCGAGCTATGGGCGTATCCCTACCGCAGGGCTGGTTCCTTGCGCGCCCTCACTTGATACTGTAGGATACTTTACCCAGGATATAGCTGGCATAGCATTAGTTGCACCACTCCTTTGTGGAGAATGGCAGAACAGCGAGATCAGCGAGATCAGCGAGGCACCTGTCTTGGGCGTCCCGGATGGCCCGTATCTCGCCAAGGCAGGGCCAGAAGCTTTGCAAGCGTTCGATACACAACTTGCACGGTTAGAAGAGGCGGGCTATACGGTACGACATGTACCGGTAATGCACAATTTCGGAACCATTTACCACCAACACATGCGCTTAGTATTCGCCGAAATGGCTCTACAGCACCGCACATGGTTTGCAGAATTTGAGAATCTCTATCGGCCTGACACCGTCAGTGCTATTCGTGCTGGACAGTTAGTGAGTGCAGAAGAATTGGCAGCCGCGCGCGCCGGTCGGAACAAACTACGCAGAACGTTGGAGGCGGCAATGGCACAAAACGGCATCGACCTGTGGGTGTGTCCCGCCGCTACTGGCCCAGCTCCAGATGAAATTTCGACCACGGGGGATCCGATAATGAATTTGCCGTGGACGTATGCTGGTATGCCCGCTATAACCATTCCCGTTGGTTTTGCGAGCAATGGTCTGCCCCTTGGCCTCCAAGTAATTGGAACATTTATGGCAGATGAAAAGCTTGTTGCGTGGACGCAATCGTTAAACCAGCTTTTCTAGCCTGAATACCTATGCAAACCTCGTTCATATAATTAATTGGTAGGGTGAGAGAAAGTTTTGCTACGAACTTTCAAATCACTAAGAGGTGTAGCCTGGTTTATTGTCGGGCTACGACGGTAGGGGAGAATCTTTCACCAACGAGGTACACTATGCGGAGCTGTGAATTTTGCGGAGCGGAACAACTAGAGAATGCTGTTTTTTGTGGGAACTGTGGACGAACAGTGGGAAGCTCGCCTGAGTTTCCCACTGCTGGTGACTTACCGATCGTGAAAAAGGGTACAAAGGGATCCGCGGAGACGATCAAAGCATTTTATTGGGAATACGGGCCGCAAAATATGTCAAGCTGGCAAAATAACAGACAGTCGTCTCCGAACAACGCTCGGCAATCGCTCCATGACGAGGAAGACGAGGAAGAAAATCGTCGCCGCGCCGCACTGCTGGAGCTAGTGGGATTCGCTGGAGAGATGCAACCTCCAGCAGGTACAGTGCCAATGGTGCAGGGCATGCCACAATTTGGGGGAGTACCAGCAGTGCAGGGTATGAACGGTATACCAGGTATGCCTGGCACTTCCTTTGCCAACAATGCCGCGCCGGGTAGCTATCCTGCTGCATTTCATTCATCGCCAACTATTCAGGCACCACTTTTTGGTAACAGACCAATGCCTCCTTCCCCAACTCGATCAGGGCCAGCGCGCAATCCCAAGCCACAAAAGCCCCCTGCACAGCCGAGCGGATGTGCTCCTGTGTGGCTCATTGTACTTTTCGCCATTATCCTGATACTCTCTGGTATTATCTCCATCGGCCTGACAGTGCTCTCTCCCAGTCTTTCCACTTTGAGTGGTAAGACAGATGTCACGATAGGCAACACGCTACAATTACATGGGAATAGCTTTCTGCCAGGAAGTAGCGTCGTATTAACGCTCGACAATTCAGTGCCACTTTTTTACACGGAAGAGGCTGCTCCACTACACGTGCTTCACGGCGTCTACTCTGTGCTAGGATTGAGCAGCAATGCATTTCCAGCAGCAAAAATGAGTGCTGCTAGCAATATCGTCTCGGTTGGCTTAGATGGCTCTTTTACAGTAACGATTGCTATTGATGTAAGTTGGCAGGCTGGGCAGCATACCATTCGGGCAGAGGAGAAACTTACGCCACGCAACGCTGTGATTACCATCAACGTAGAAGCTGCCGGACAAACACCCACGCCTACGCCGTCGGTAACGGCGTCACCTTCAGCAACTGTCACTGTTTCACCGTCAGCTAGCACAACCGCTTCCGCTACGGCGACAACGGTTGATTTGGGGTGCGTTACCCCAACGTCGGTTGCGCTAGGACCCGTAAGTAAAGGAAATTCACAGGCCGTTTCAAGCCAGGTGTCGCTCTGCACAATTGGTACAGGAACGGTGAATTGGACGGCAACCTGGGATAAGAACACGGCTACGTGGCTCCAACTTGACCAGAGTTCAGGGCAGATACAGGCACCGGCACAGCAGCAAATTAGGGTAAGTGCGGTAGCAACTAATCTGAAGGCTGGCAGCTACACAGCAACGATTACTTTTAGTAATACACAAAGTAGCACCACGGAAACGGTGAATGTGACATTTACTGTTCAGAGCGGTTGCATTACGGCGAGCCAGAAAACATTGAGCTTTACGGGTGTAGCGGGTATCAGTGACTCGCCACAACAGACGCTGACGGTAGCGAATTGCGGACTAGTGGGGATATGGTCTACAGCAATTACCACCAGCAATACTGTGAATTGGCTGAGTACAACTCCAACAGGAGGGTCACTGAACAACAATGCGACACAGAGTGTGACCGTTACGGCCTCTAACCTCAAGACACAATTGAATGCAGGAACCTATAGCGGAAGCATTACGTTCAGTATAGGCACAAATCAGGTGGTCGTCGCTGTGACACTGACGGTACAAGCTGGCCCACAAATAATTGTGGTCGTCCCCAATCCACCGAGTTTTAATGCCAACGCACAATGCGCCTTTAGCCAATCGATTAATGCGTGGACATGCATAGCTTCTATCAGCAATTCGTCACAAACGCAGAGTCTGAATTGGCAAGCGTCAAGTACAGGGGTAGCTAATATTGCTTTTAAACCAGCCAGTGGTACACTGGCACCCAGTGGAGGAACACGCGTCGTCATCATCGTGCCGACAAATGATTGTCAAACTGCCACCACGCTGACATTCACTGGTCCGGCAAATTCGCAAAATATTACGTGGACTTGTACGCTTATTTCATAAGACGCAAAAGCACTTATTAAGGGGGAAGGCAAGTGAGTAGCAAGGAAAACGGCCCGTTGATTGGGAAACAACTGGGGGCCTACTTTATCCAGAACAAAATAGGCGAAGGTGGCATGGCACTTGTCTACAAGGCGTATCATGCCCGCCTGCGCCGAGAAGTGGCGATCAAGGTAATTTTGCCACAAATCGCCGATCAATCTGGTTTTCGCGAACGTTTTGAGCGCGAGGCTCAGCTTATCGCCAGCCTGGAACACCGCAATATTGTCGCGGTCTATGACTTTGGTGACAGCGAAAGCTTAACCTATCTAGTTATGCAGTATGTTGGTGGGGGTACCTTGCGTGATCTATTGCGCCAAAAAGGTCGCATTGAGATACGACAAGCGATCCAATACTGCACGC
Source organism: Ktedonobacterales bacterium (assembly GCA_038209195.1). Lineage (GTDB taxonomy): Bacteria > Chloroflexota > Ktedonobacteria > Ktedonobacterales > Ktedonobacteraceae > JBBQXY01. The sequence continues at coordinate 8,340 of JBBQXY010000048.1, forward strand.
AAATGGCCCGCGCGCTGCACCACGCTCATCAACGGGGTATTGTTCACCGTGACGTGAAACCACAAAATATGCTGATCTCAGCCAGCGATCCCAATGAGATTTTGCTCTCAGACTTTGGTATCGCCAAAATCGTCGATAGTAGTAGCAATCATGAAACGCTCCTGCAAACTACGCCGGGGAGGATGAATAGCGATCCGACACAGACAAGCGCCGATCAAATGGTGGGCACGGCTGATTACATGGCTCCTGAACAGATCAATCGGCAGCCGGTTGATGCCCGTACCGATGTCTATGCGCTGGGTATTGTCTTCTTTCAAATGTTGACCGGGCAGGTGCCTTTTACCTCAACGACGATCCAAGGGCTACTTTTCCAACAGGTGTATACTGCTCCCAGGCCTATTCGTGAAATCAACCCCAACATACCAGAAGTGTTGGAAAAGATCATTTTACGAGCCCTGGCAAAGTCTCCGGAGCAGCGTTTTCCTTCAGCAGAGGCGATGGCACAAGCCCTGGAAGCCGCACTGACCCAGTCCACGCATCCGCTGCCAACATACCTGAACATGCCTATAGCCGATAATTATCCAACCTTGCAGGGGCAATCCGCGTTGGACGCGTTAACCAGACCATCGCTGAACAGGTCGCAACCTCCGGCACACTCATATTATGGGCAACAAGCTACGCCAGGAGCATATTCGCTTAATCAACCCATTGCAGCAGGCACTACCCCCATTACTGGTGCTGAGAGTAGAGTGGCACTCCCCAAAGCGAGAAAGAAGTTTCAACTCAGTTACCTGCTCTATCTCATTGTCGCGTTGCTTTTCGTTGGTTTGCTCGTCAACAATGTAGGGCTACCGTGGTTGTGTAGTCATAATTTGTATTGCCTAGGAGCAGCCCCGACCTCACCGGGAGCGAGCATATTGACTTCCTTCACTGAGAACTTCCAAAACAATGATCGCAACTGGTCTTTGAGTCAGGGAGGATTGACTGTGGGAGCGGTGCAGAACAACCAGTATGCCCTCTCGGTTTCTGATGGGAATACCTACTTCCCACATATTGATCCGCTGGGAACGGCCAGTGGGCCACTGCCACAAAATTTCACGCTGACTGCAAACATCACAGAAACGAAAGGTTCTCCTACCACTGAATACGGCCTGGTCTTTCGCCTACAGGGGAGCGATAGCAGCGTGGATAGTTATGCATTTACGGTAGATGGACAAAGCCATTATGCGCTATTAAAGTATACAGCGAACAAGCTCAGTCCTTTGTTGCAGGGACAATCTACGGCCATTCATGCTCTCAACCAGGCAAATACGCTGCAAGTCACGGTGCAGAAGAATACGTTCTCTTTCAAGGTTAATGGGCAAGTGGTTGTCATTCCTAATACGCCGAACAATACGTTCACCGATAACGCTAACCCATGGGCGGGAGGGCAATTAGGCATTCTGGTATCAGGGACTGATGCGAACTTTATCGTTAGTTCAGTTGTGTTGGTTGTAGGGTGATGTTTTGTTGATGGTTGCCCTGGAGGAAGTCTAGAACGCCTCTTGCAGCCCAGGACATTAAAACGCTATACTTTCACTTATGCATCGATGATGAGGAAAAATCATACCAACAGTAGGATAAGCAAAACATATGGCAATGCTCGGTTTCCAGGAATTGTTGGAGGATGCGGCTGAACTATTGCAGCACGCACAAAAGATTGTGGTTTTAACAGGGGCAGGTATCAGCACCGAATCGGGTATCCCTGATTTTCGTAGTCCGGGCTCTATCTGGCAAACGACGCCGCCTGTCAATTACCGTGATTTTATTAGTAAGCAGGAAGCACGGCGGCAGTATTGGCAAACACGGCGCAACCTCTCTACCCAGGTAGCACAAGCTTGCCCCAACGCAGCACACTATGCCCTGGTGGCATTAGAGCAGATGCAAAGACTACTGGGAGTCGTTACCCAGAATTTCGATGGCTTACATCAGGATGCAGGCTTGCCCGCGAGGCTCGTTGTAGAACTACATGGGACCTCGCGGGAGGCCGCTTGCACACTGTGTGGGGCGCGTTCATCCATGGCAGAGGTACAGCAACGTATTGACGCAGGAGTGGTTGATCCTCGATGTCAAGAATGTGGCGGTTATCTTAAAGCAGCCACTATTCTGTTTGGTCAACGTGTGCCAGAGATAGAGTTGACACGGGCGAAAGAGTGGGCGGCAAACTGTGATCTGTTTTTGGTGATCGGTTCATCGTTGAAAGTTTCTCCCGCCTCGATACTGCCACGTTTAGCTTTAAGCCGGAATGTACCGCTCATCATCCTGAACATGCAGCCCACTGCTTACGATTCGCTAGCCGATGTGGTGTTTCACGAAAAAGCTGGTGAGGTCTTACCACGGCTCATAGCAATGGTTAAGCAACACTCCTAAGGTGGGGCCGGACGCCCACAAGGGACGTCCCTACATAATTAAGCAACACTCCTAAGCAATGCAATATGTTTCTTTTCACCCGCGCGAATGGGTACGGTGAGGCGATTCTCTAGAGGGGAGAGAGGACAGACCCAGCGACTATCATACGCGCAGGAAGGATTGTAAGCATAATTAAAATCCAGCATGATGCGGTGCCAGCCAACTACACCGGGCACTGGCAAAAACTCACTGCCCTTGATCGTATCAAAGAGGTAACGGCCACCACCATAACTTTCCGCAGGGCAGGTGGCATCGCGAAAAGGAAGGAATAAGCCGCCGCCGTACACTTCGAGCCAATAGATGGAAAGCGTCGCAGGTTGAGCATTGACAGAGAAGTGGACCTGGCCCACAGTTGTCATAGTCATCGTTTCCTGGGCATTCATCACGACCTGGTGCTGAACTGGCTCGACGGCGGTATCGACAGCAACAACAAAGCAATATTCTGGATTATACGGGAAATAGGATAAACTTTGAAATTCTTTCCGCTGCTCTTCGTTTAACGCGGACTGTGGATGGTGGGCAAATAATTCATCGCGATCTTTACAAAAACGTTGCCAGGTAGTAACCGGGTCTTCACCTGACAGGATTGCTTGTGTTCGTTCGCGATACAAATTTGTGACCCGATAACGAAAGTCATAAAGTTCAAATGACATGGTTTCTCCTTACAACTTGTGCGTCCTCTCTTTATTATTGCGACAATACCACTATTTTATCTCCGGTGCAAGGGGGATATCAAAGGCACTATTGCAAGAGGTATACTATGAACCAGAGCGCAACAAAAGGAGTTGAGAACACTCGTATGCATACACCTCAAACAAGCACTACACGCCTATTTTATGGACCAGAAACATTACAATTTGGCGAGTTACATCTCCCAAGGAGCCAGGAAATCCACCCAGTGGTAATACTTATTCACGGAGGCTTCTGGTACAATTCCTATGGTTATACACTGATGACCAGCATGGCGGACGACCTGGCACGACAAGGCGTCGCAGCTTGGAATATTGAGTATCGGCGCATTGGGGACAACGGGGGCGGTTGGCCCGGCACGTTCCTTGATGTCGCCAAGGCTGCTGACTATCTCCGCGCCATCGCAGATCGCTACCAACTTGATCTCAACCGTGTGGTCACGATGGGTCACTCGGCGGGAGGTCACCTAGCTCTCTGGTTGGCAGCCCGTCGAAAGTTAGCGCTGGATTCTCCGCTGGCAGTCGCAAACTCACACGACGTTCCACCTTTAGCTTTACGGGGAGCCATTAGCCTTGCGGGTGTAAATGATCTTAAACGTAGTTGGCAACTCAATCTTGGTGGTGGGGCCGCCACTGAGTTGCTGGGTGGAAGCTTAACGAGGTTTCCTGAACGCTATGCAGCAGCATCTCCTGCTGCTCTGTTGCCCCTCGGCATTCCACAGGTGCTTGTTCACGGGACAGAAGACGATAGAGTGCCTTATGCGATGAGTAGCGGCTATCTTGCTGATGCGCAAACTGCTGGTGATGACATTCAACTCATCACCCTACAAGGGGAAGAACATTTCGTGCTTATTGATATCCGATCTACAGCATGGAAGAAAACGGTACAGGCGTTGCGTGGACTATTGGGGCTGGACACGTAATTATTCGGGGGTGATGCAGGGTACGTGTGGGCCGATAAATCGGCGATGGCGGCGATAAATCGCCGCCCTACGGATGGCCGGAAGATTACGGTAATTTTTAATTTTGCGTCCTCACTTTTCTGGGGTGGCGTAGAGGCCGGTTTGCGAAACGAAGACATCGTAGGTCTTGCCATCGGGCCGTAGAAAGGTGCTACTGCCGTAAGCGGCTTGTACGATGGGAGAGGTCCAGGCTTGCTCCTGAACGGTCTGGAAGAAGGTATCATCGCCGCCATTGAGTTGCACAACTACGTGCTTAGAGTTGCTCTCAAGATTGGGGTTATCGTAGCGACCTTCCAGGCGAGTAAGTTTGAAGCCAGAGTGTAAGCCAAGAATGTTTAACCATGTTGGAAACTTGATGACATCGCTCTGCAACATCCATTCATCACCGTTGACAATGTAGGTCTGCTCAGAGGTTTGATGCCCGTTTAGATCGTAGAGGGTCAGGTCAACGCTCATCATGTGGGCGGCGTTCGCTATTGGCGTGGCATGGATGCGCGCGGCTTTTATATCACTCGTCAATCCAAGGTACGTTTGCACTAGCAAGGTTAGCCACAACAGTGAAAATGCTACTAACAATAGTATGAGGCCAGCGATACTACGTCCCCAGCGAAAATGACGGTGTGGCCCATAGTTTCTGCGCCGACCAAATTTACGAGCCTCGTGCTCGCTTTCCGCTTCATCGTAGTTAAACCTACCCGCGTTTCGCCGCTTACTTAGCCCCATTGCTGCTGAGATAAGCAAACCTAGTCCTACTATGCCGATAATAATCAAGAGAACTTGTGGCCATCCAAACGTGATTGGTATGCTCACGGGTTTTCACTGCCTTTCTTACTTTCTTACCTTCTTACCTTCTGACTTTGCGACCTTCTGGCCCCATTTCTCTAGTGTTATGTCAATATTGAACGTCATCTCCTATAGACACGTTTTATTCAGTTTTTTAGTTTTGTTGCCGATAGTGAAAAGTGTAATGAAAGGAGCTTTGGACGATGGTAAGCGAAACACTCGAACAGTTACAAAATCTACCGGAACAACAGCGTGAGCTAACTCCGTATACTCAGGGGATAAACTATAGCGTCGGGGTTATGGCTTATAATGAAGAGGCCAACATTCAACGTACTTTACAAGCTTTGTTGCTACAGAGTAGTGAAAAAACGAGCCTGACAGAAATTATCGTGGTCGCCAGTGGCTGTACCGATGCAACCGTAGCTATCGTACAAAAGATGATGCAGAGCGAACCCAGTCTAAAGTTGCTTGAACAAGATCGACGCGAAGGTAAAGCCTCTGCCATCAACCTCTTTCTGCAACATGCCCATAGTCCCGTACTGATTATGGTGGGGGCTGATATCATTCCAGAAAAGGATATCGTCGAAAAGCTCTGCCTTCATTTCACTGATACGAGTGTAGGGATGGTCGGAGGACGACCAGTGCCTGTGAACGATCAGCATACGTTCATAGGACACGCGGTACACATGCTGTGGCGGCTGCATGACCGCATGGCACGGCGCAATCCAAAGCTAGGCGAAGTGGTAGCCTTTCGGAACGTTATTCAGCAAATCCCCACAGATACGTCGGTAGATGAGATTGCTATCGAGGCCATTATTGCCAAACAAGGGTTGAAGTTAGTCTACGAACCTGGAGCCATTGTTTACAATAAAGGGCCTATGACGGTACGTGACTTCCTCAAACAACGGCGGCGCATACACGCCGGTCATCTCAAAGTTCGGGCGCAAGACCATTACCAGGCTTCCACGATGCAGATAGGGCCGATCCTGAGAGAGGTTGTGGCTTGCGCTCCCTACTTCATTAGTACGCCACGACAGGTCATATGGACACTAGGCACTATTGGACTGGAAGGTATAGCGCGTTTGCAAGGTCATTACGATGTCTGGCGCAATCGATCACACCAAGTTTGGCAGGCGGTCGCCTCAACCAAGGCATTGGAAGATGAGCAGCGTAAACTACGTCGAATTTGCAATACGCAGAGCGTCATCGTCTTTCATCTCGTGCGAGCCGATGCCGACGAAAACGATTTCGAGCGTGAATACGAAGAGCGCGTCACGATGAGCATTGTACGTAAACTTTTACCATTGCTGCGAAAATACGTGCGAGCGGAAGATATCTTGAGCCAGAATGGTGGGCATACGCTCGTAGCAGTGTTGAATGCAGACCGGAAAGGTGCCGAGCTAACCGCTTTGCGCTTGAAACATATCATCGCCTCCCAAAGGATTCCCTTTGGGAAGCACGGCTCAACCCGGCTACTGGTAAGTTTTCACGCGGTGTCGTTTGCAGCGCATGAGTAGGGAACACTTTTAGCAAGCTGGCGAGTAGATAGGAAATTCAATCGGTTGCGCCTTCTTCTTTACATAGAGAGGATGACGCGGATGACCGTTTTTGGTAAGGCCCAAACAATTGAGCTTTTTTGTTTCGTTACGGGTGATGAGATCAATAACTGCTCGATCTCGTCCCAAATACGTCCCATGTGTACCCCACGCCAGCACAAGAGCCGAAGAACGTTCCAGTGCTTGCAAAAGATAGCGATCATTCTCCGCTCCAACTGGATGCTCAACCTTGAGTAGTTGCCTGGGAAGTGTCGCTTTGTAAGCAAATAAATTCACAAGCTCTAAGCCACCAAAACCCCATATCCTGGCAAAATCTATACAGCGACGAATGGTTGGATCGTTGCGCTGGGCATCAGCAGTACTTGGATTAAGCAGAATAAAGGCAACTTGTGGATAGTCAATTGACCATCTACGCCACAATGTATACCGATAGGAGTGAGAAGAATCAAAGATCGCTCCGCTATCTAGCAATGTATCTTCAAGCTTGCTCATACTTTATCGCTATCCCTTTATGCTTAATAAATGTTGCTCCAAAAACGCTAATACCTTTCTCCAGGAATCCTCGGCGGCAAAGGCTGTGTCCTGTGCGTTCCCACCATAGGCCAGGGTGACACCGGAGTTTGACTGCAAAGCCTCGTTAGCTGTTGTCGGGAGGTAGGGAAAATTGATCATGTGTCCGGCACCCTTGTAGTTCAGGTGTTGGTAGACATGTGGGAACGAATAGCGGTCCAATCGCTGCGTGACGAGTTCACAGAAGTGGGTGGAAGGCCATAGCGCATCGTCCTGGGCGGAGATAAGTAGGACGGGGCCGTTGGTTTTCTCGACTGGAATAGTAGCACGTTCAACCTCTGCGGTATTGCTCAAGCTATTGAGATACATTGTAGTAAAGCTCATAGCCTTGCCTGCTGGCGGAGGTGACGTATTTTCAGTATCGGATGATGAAGTGAATAGCATGGGAACGCTGGGCAATGGCTGCCCACGATATGACCATGACGACGGATTGCTTAACATTTGTTCATAGGAGCCGCCAAGGCCCTGCCAAACGACAGAACTGGGAACGTAGGCAACAACGGACTTGATCTGTGGGAATGTAGCACCTAACAGTAATGCCAGTTCTCCCCCCTTGGATTGGCCCATCACCGCCAGCCGATCTCCATTTACTAAAGGTTGCGCCTGTAGCCAGTCGAGAGCGGTGGCAAAATACTCCAAAGGGATGTTTACCAAGTACTGCGGCAACTGTTCGTAGTTAAAGTAGGCAAGTGCCAGCACTGCATAGCCATGGGAAGCCAGGAGAGCGGCTTTACTTTCGTTCAAACCTCCGCTGGAGCCGCCAATCAATAACACGGCTGGGACTCGTTTAGTGCCAGCAGGTTGGAAAAAAGTTCCGAAGAGACCAGCCTCTCTTACCTGCGTTCTTTCGATTTCAGGCGTTGCCAGTTTTCTATCTATATCAACACGCGTCACGATTTCGCCAGCCACCTCGACAGAGAGTACCAAGGGAATGTGTGTCGCATGCGCTTTGGCGAAGAGAATATTGTGCTTCTCGCCAGTTGGTATCATTGACCAAACGATACCCATCGGATCAACATTTTTGTAGGTGCCAGCAAGCGGCTTTTGCGTAGCCACATTGACGTACCCTTGCGCATCCGCCTGGAATTCGGCATATGCTTCCCATTGACGGGCAAAATCGTCGAACATTAGGGCTTTTAAGGTCAATCGTTGAGCAGGCGCAAAGCCATTGAGATGGATGGTGAAGGCATCGTCGATGAGCGGCCCATTACTTTTAATATCAATATTTGGAGAAGTTCCCTTATCGACCATATTGCATCGCTCCTTTACGCTTTCATTCACGAATGCTTTTGGCTCACGTCAATAATCATTGAGAATCAGGAGGCTAGTCGCTCAATTTCTGAGACGACCCGTTCCAATTCTTCGATCAGCGGAGAGGTACCACTCTGGCGTAGGGCGTCTGTTACTGTGCGATAATACCAGAGCGTACCCTCTCTACCACCGTGGAAGCGCCACCATAGCGCCTCGCCCAATTCACGATAATCGGCCAGCACTGCCCGTGCATTGTGTAATTTATCGGCGGCAGAGACCAAACGTATCGAGGGGGAAGCCACACGCAGATGCGCAATATAGTTTTCTTTGCGCCTGCGCCACGGTGGTTTTGGCGTTACATCGGCATCTGTACAACCATTGACTATTGCTACAACGTTTTCGCCGAAGCGTTGACGTATCTCTTCTCGTGCCACAGAGCCGCCTTGATCTTCAATGGCGTCATGCAGCAAGCCCGCGATGGCCTCGTCTTCACTGCCACCATTTTCGAGCACGATACTAGCCACCGCCAATAAATGTGCGATATATGGGATATGTGTTCCTTTACGCCACTGATCGGCATGCAATTGCGTGGCAAATAGCAGTGCTTCCTCAAAACGTGAAGTCAGTACCATAGATAAACCTCTAGTTTCTTACAACAACTTGGCGGAATTATAACATACTTCACGCTGTTTTTAGAGAAAATATGACCCTGCGTTTGTTAGCAGGGCATGTTGACTTGGTACACATCTAAGGTATATAGTGAACTGAGTTCAGAGGCGACTCTAGTATTTATTATGGAGATCATTCATGTCCTACTCAACAAAAATTGGCCATGCCCATCTGAAGGTGCGCGATCTGGAGCGTGCCGTTGCGTTCTATACGCACTATCTGGGACTCCATGTGACCGAGCGCGTCGGTGACGCCTACGTATTCCTCACAACAAGTGCATTGCACCACGAGATTGCCTTACAGAAAGTGGCCGCAGAGGCACCCCAACCAGCCGCAGAAGGCACCGGACTCTATCACGTTGCTTTCGAGGTACCCGATCGACGCGCTTTTGCCGAGGCCTACCAGACTTTAATGGATGGGGGTATTCGGGTTGCCACTGTCGATCACTTTATCAGTTGGGCGATGTATTTTGATGATCCCGATGGCAATGGGTTAGAAATTTACTGCGACTCGCGCCATCTACCCGACGGACGCCCGCTCTGGCACGGAGACAATGCTCCTCTCGACGAGGGAACAATTGCCGCTGCTTTATTGTAGAAAATACCTGCTAATGCACATTATGGCCAGTTTATTTCATCAATGTGCATTAGCAATCCTCAAGTGAGAACTGCGGTTTCGGCGGAAATCGCGCGTATCTGCATGTCAATTAGCAAGGAGCTAGATATATATGGCCCAGCAACCAGCACCTGTTCTGGCTGATCGTTCTGCCGAAAAGTCCATGAAGGGTTTGCCGTTGCGCAGTATTCCAGTGCGTATCTGCGCGATTTGTTTGACCTCGGTGCTTGTCGCCGTTCACTATACGAACTATGGGCCGCTGATTCCGATTTTACAACGAGATTTACACATTAATAGTGGACAGGCTGGTCTGCTCTCCACTTTTTTATTTTTGGGGTTGGCGGTGATGTATATACCTGCTGGCATGTTGACCGATCGCTTTGGGCAGCGTCGCGTGCTGATAGGTGCATCGATCTTGTTGGTGATTGGTGCTGTTTTGTTGCCGCTTGCGCCCAATCTCCCCATTGTGCTGTTGTGCCGTTTTGTGCTTGGTCTGGGTTCTGGAGCGGCTTTCGTGGCGGGAGCGAGCCTGGCATCAAGCCTGGGCAAGCATTCCGCGCTGGGACAGGGACTCTACGGCGGCTCCGTACAGATTGGTTCAGGATTAGGACTGTTGGTGACGCCTGTCTTATTAAACTCCTTTGGCTGGCGTGGCGCATTTCTGGTGTGGGGTCTGCTGGGTATACTCTCTATTATTGCCTGGCTGTTCGTCAGCGATGGCTTTGAAGAGCATACAGCACAAAAGGTTGATGTCAAGGCGGGATTACGTTCACCCGCGGTATGGACGCTGGGCCTGTCTCACATGGGAACCTTCGGGCTGGGCAATGCTCTCGCGGCATGGATTGCCGTTTATCTGGCTTTTAACTATGGCCTCCCATTGGCGTTGGCGGCAACGCTCGGTTCTATCGCTTTGTTAAGTGGAATGTTTTTCCGACCATTGGGCGGTATTTTGATTGGGCGCAAGCTCATCGGGGCTATTCCACTGCTGCGCATAGGCACGATTCTTGGCTGGGTTGGCGTAGCATTCCTGGCTATCCCTTGGCATTTCGCACTGTTCGCCATACTGGGCATGGCCTGTGTCGCCATCGGCACGACTATCCCCTATACATCGGTCTTCAATGAGGCGGCACATCTGCGCGGCGTTGGCAAAGGGGTTGCGCAAGGGTTTGCCAGTGTTATCTCGACGCCAACATTACTTTTAGGTCCCCCATTGATCGGCTATCTCTTTGAAAATACGCACAGTTTTACGCTGGCCTTAGGGGCAATTCTCTGCATTGACCTTATTGCTATTGCCGCCTCCTTCCTGGCTGGTCCTGCCGTGAAACGGGAGGCGATTTAATGTTACAGCTTCGGCTCGTCGCTTATCTGTTGCCATATGCGGTAAGATGATATCATACTATGGTATAGCAGCATGTCTTGTAAAAGTGTGCCACTTCATTTGACTGGCCGCCTTCGGCGGCAGGAGAGGGAGGGAGGACTAGGGCGCAGCCCTCTATTACCTGTATTACCTGCCCCCCAGGCAGGGTGCGGACAGGGTGCAGTCAAGGGGTTGCACCCCTTGCATCCCTGCTCGTCAAATGAAGAGAAACAAAGCACTCGTCCATTGTGAAAAGCTAATTGATGAGGTAATATAGTACTGTAGTAGGTTCGGGTTCTGGATTGCGCCTTTGAAACTGCAAGACACGGTACAATACAAAACACGAACTTGATGAAGAAAACCTCAAATGTAGGAGAAATAGTGTGCCAAAACCAAAAATTGCTATGATCGGCGCGGGAAGTGTCGTTTTTACGCTCAACTTACTGGGAGATATCCTCTCTTTTCCAGAATTTGACGAGGTTGAAATAGCCTTGATGGATATCGACGCTGAACGGCTGCGCATTGCCGAGATTATGGCCCGGAAAGTTGCTACAGCCCTTGGCGCACATCCTACGATTACTGCTCACGCTGACCGTAAAGCGGCATTGGAGGGAGCGGATTATGCCATCAATACTATTCAGGTTGGGGGCGTCCCATCTACCTTGATCGACTTCGAGGTGCCGAAACGGTATGGCTTGCAACAGACTATTGGCGATACGCTTGGTATTGGTGGTATCTTTCGCGCTCTGCGCACTATTCCGGTAATGCTGGATATGTGCCATGATATGGAAGAAGTTTGTCCTGCTGTGACTTTCTTGAACTACGTCAATCCGATGGCGATGAATACTTGGGCTGTTTCCCAGGCTGCACGTATCAAAACGGTGGGTTTGTGCCATAGCGTGCAGGGGACTGCCTGGCAACTGGCACATTATATAGGTATTCCGCCTACAGAGCTAACCTATCGTTGCGCGGGTATTAATCACATGGCTTTCTACCTGGAACTGCGACACAAAGGGCAAGATGTGTACCCATTGTTGCGTGAAGTAGCGCAACAAACGGAAATCTGGCGCAAAGACCCGGTGCGCTTTGAGCTATTCAAGCGACTGGGTTATTTTGTTACTGAGTCGAGTGAACACAGTGCTGAGTACAACCAATATTTCATTCGGCGCGATCGGCCCGACCTGATCGAACACTTCCATATCCCTATTGACGAATTGCTGCGCCGCTACGAGAAGCAAACTGCCTGGTGGGAATTGATGCGGCAACAATTGCTCGATGGTACAGCGGAATTTACGCCGGAGCGCAGTGGCGAGTATGCCGCGTTAATTATTCACGCGCAGGAAACCAATACAGCACGCGTAATCTACGGTAATGTCAGCAACACGGACTTGATAACGAATTTGCCAGCAGGGTGCTGTGTCGAGGTGCCTTGTCTGGTGGATGCGAATGGCGTACAACCTACGGTCATAGGTGCGCTACCACCGCAACTCGTGGCATTGCAGATGAGCAATATCAATGTGCAACGGTTGGTGGTTGAAGCGATATTGACAGGCAACAAAGAGCATATCTATCACGCTGCCATGTTTGACCCCCACACTTCCGCGGAATTGACGCTCGATCAGATCTACGCACTGGTTGATGACCTGTTCGCGGCACACGGGGAAATGATTCCGCTGTTTAGGTGATAGGATAGAGCAAGCAAGCGTAGGGGCCGCTACAGCGCGCCCACCGCCGATTTATCGGCAAGCGGAACGGGCCGATAAATCGGCGGTGGGCGCGCTGAAGCGGCCCCTACAGGGCATTCGTACGTGGGATGGAATTAATAATTGTCCACCAGTCCGTCGGAGATGAGTTGCGCTAGAGCTTTCTGGGCACTTTGGGGGGTGGCAACCTGATAAACCACACCGTGCATTGTTTGTACAACGGGCTCCAGATACGGTTTTAATTTTGGATTGTACTGATATTGGTTGGACAGTACGTAGGACGTTGTTTCAACCAACCATGGTGTCAGATCGGTTGAGGTCAACAGGCGCAACACAGGTACTATGCTCCGTTTGTGGAAGCGCACCAGCCCTTTGGCCCCCATCCAGGCAATTGAGTGATCGTTATCGCGTAGAGCTTGTACTAAGACTGGTAGAGCTCGTATATCGGCGATTTCACCCAATGCTCGTATACAATGCCAGCGCATCCATGACGAGCTACTGCTGCTGGCTTCCACAAGCGCAGGAACGGCATTATGGCCTAATTGGACCAGCGCGGTAAAAATCTGGCTCCCCATTTGTTCATCCGCCCCACGCAATGCGCCGAGCAAGGCTGGTACTGCATTTGGGTCGCCAACGCGTCCCAAAGCTTTAACGGCTTGCAGTTGGACAGCAGGGACGGGGTCACGCAATGACTCTATGAGTTCAGGTGTTGCAGAGCGATTTCCAACGATACCAAGGATATGGGCAGCGGTTTCGCGTACTATAGGTCGTTTATCGCTCATCGCTGCCATAAGCACTCGTTCTGCGCGAGTAGGATCAATGCCTGAGCCGTGAAGAAAAAGCGTTCGCAAACGTGTTCTGGTATGTGCAGAACGCAGCGGTGGCGGTACTATGAAGGGCTTGCCCGCCCAGGTACCAATGGCGACAAACTCCAAGAGGTGATGCGCGAGGCGATCATCGTCTAAAGAGGCTACAGCGACAACCGCACGAGGATCATTCTCGATGACCCAATAGAGTAGGCGCCAGGCTGCACCACGACGACCTTGCGCGGCATCTTGTGCTAGCACCTGTGGGGGAGTGACGCCAATCGGTGGTGTAACATCTACGGATGGTTGTGCCTTCGGTTCAACTTCTGTTGCGGTCGGCAGATTTGGCGGAGGGATAGAATCGTAAGGTGTCATTATTCACGCTCCCTGAGTGAGGGTCAGAGATTACGTGCTTCGCTCACACAAAGCGTAATCGGTGGCCGCTTGTGTTCTAAAAAAAAGCACTACGGACACGATACAGCAGAAATTTGCTTGCTGGAGTGTAGGAATCTTCCAATGACAGTATACCATAAGAGGAGGGGTAATACATTGCGGGTAAGCATGTAGCAAGCGGCACGGGCCGATAAATCGGCAGTGGCGGCGATAAATCGCGCCCTACGCTTGCTTGCTACATGCTTACCCGCGATGTATTAACTACGAGGGTCCCCTCCGTTACGAAAGCATAGCGGTGTACAATCTCTCAGAGGTGATGGGAAGTTGGGCTACACGCGCACCTACGGCGTCATGGACGGCATTGGCGATTGCGGCACCGACGGGTACCACGGGCGGTTCACCTACACCTTTCGCACCAAAGGGACCAAGTGCGGAAGGAATTTCTACCAGGATGGAGGTAATGTTGGGGACATCTTCGGTATGTGGGAGTGCGTAATCCATCAGCGAAGAGGTCAGGGCCTGCCCATCCTCGCTGTAGACAAGGCCCTCGAAGAGTGCCCAGCCCAGACCCTGGGTTACACCGCCATAGATTTGTCCCTCGACCTCGGCTGGATTGATAGCAAAACCAACATCCTGTGCCGCGACATAGTCAAGGACACGTACTTCGCCCGTCTCGGGGTCGACTGCTACTTTCGCAACGTGAGCAGCGAACATGGGTGAGCTTGTCTTGTTGGCGGCTCGCCCGCGCCCATAGACTGGTTCGTACTTGCCCGCGAACTGCATAGAGGACTGCGCAATATTTTTCAGGGTGACACTCTTGCTTGGTGTGCCGTGTACAACGACTTTATCGCCTTCGATTTCCAGGTCAGCCACCGATGCCTCCAACATCTCGGAGGCGATGGAGAGAATCTGGTTGCGCGCATCCCTTGCTGCCGCCAGTACTGCTGGTCCCATCGAGTAGGTCGTTTTGCTGCCACCGGTGCCGCCACTGTAGGGCATGGTGTCAGTATTGTCATGGACGACGTTGACCGTCTCTGCCGTCATGCCCAACCCTTCGGCGGCGATAAGCGATAACGAGGTATCGGAACCGGTGAGATCGACTGTACCCACGACAACGGTGATGGAGCCATCTTTTTCCAGACGACAGGCGGCGGCGGCGGGCTCAGTGCCACCGGGCCAACCACCAGCCGCCAGACCAATGCCAATTTTCCAGCCTTTGAGTTCTTCTGGTGCAGTTTTCTGCTCGGCACGGTTCGCCCACAGTGGGTGTTCCTGCACTTTCTCCAGGCATTCGATGAGTCCGATGCGCGGCCATTGGCGATGATCCATTGTGGGGTCGCCCTCTCTAAAGGCGTTCTGCAAGCGGAATGCTACCGGGTCTATGGCCAATTGCTGGCATAGCTCATCGACCGCAGACTCCAAGGCGAAGCAGGCCTGTGGCGCACCGGGAGCGCGATAAGCTCCAACGCTAACTTTGTTGGTCAGCACTTCGTAGCAACGGAAATCGGTATGAGGGCAGCGATAGGTGCTACCGAGCATGAGGGCGCCGAGGATGACCGCTGAACCGGGGTATGCCCCTGAATCAAAGATAACCTTTGCTTGTATGGCAACCAGGGTACCATCGCGTTTCGCGCCAAGCTTGAGCTGGAAGTGTGTACGTGGGGCGGGATTTCCGGCTAGCAAATCTTCGGCGCGTGTATAAACGAGACGCACCGGCTTGCCTATTTTATAGGCGGCGGCGGCGGCGAGCGGCTCGATTAAACCGAATTTTCCGCCGAATGCGCCACCGATCGGCACTGACTCCACATGAATCTGGCGTTCTGGCAGTTCAAGAGCTTCTGCCACGTCTGAGCGTACTGAATACATGCCCTGTGAACTGGCCCAGACGGTGAGTTGCTTCCCTCTGGAATTGGGGACAACGGTGATGGCCTGTGGCTCGATGTAGGATTGATGCACAAAGCTGGTGTTGTAGGTGCGCTCGATAACGACTTCAGCTTCGCGCCATCCCTCCTCCATATTTCCCGTGTGAAGATGGACTTTATCGCTCACATTCTCGGAAAGTTCTTCGCTATCGGGTTCTACCTCTTCCTCCTGGGAGACGGCGGCATGTGCGCCACCGCCAGCAATTTCTGAAACTTCGTTTTCTTTGCGGTGACGAGTCAAGGGGGAACCGGGTAGAATCGCGCTGACGGGGTCTATTACAGCCGGTAGCAGTTCGTAATCGACGTCCACGGCGGCAACGCCGTCTTCCGCGGCGGCATCGTTTTCGGCGAGTACAATGGCGACGGGATGACCGCACCATAATACTTCTTTATCAGCCAAGGGTGCCTGTGAGCGTGAGGAGCTTTCGCGTTTCGCCATAGCCAGTGTTTCGCTGGTATAGACAGCGTACACACCCGGTACAGCTAGGGCTGCCGTAACGTCAATATTGACGATACGCGCATGGGCGTAGGGGCTGAGCACCAGGCGAGCAATGAGTACTTCTCCCACGGGCAAATCGCCCGCGTAACGGGTACGCCCCGTTACTTTATCTTCCCCATCCTGCCGACGAGTTGGTTTTCCAACCATTGCATGTTGTGTTGATGTATTAACGGTTTGTGTCATAAAAATTGCTACTCCAAGTTCGTTGTCTTCACTCATGAGGTGGTGGTACATGTTTCCGCGTTGTGTAAAAAATCAAAGGGCACTTTTCTGCGTACAACACTATACAAAGTGTAGCACAGATTGAGGTTGATTGTCATTTCTTAAATGAAGCTGAAGCAGGTAATACTCGCATTCGAATGGCCTCCTCTGCTGCCTTTGGCGGTAGAGGAGGCCATTCGAATGCGAGTATTACCTATTAAGAGCGGAAGCTGCTGACCTCAGGCAGGAATGGGAAGGATGAAATTCCACCGTAACGTGTAACGCTCAGACCTGCTACTACGTTCGCGAATCCGCCCAGGTTGCTCAAATCGTGTTCGGTGAGTGCTTCGATTGCTGCGTGTGTGTAGCATTCTTGCTGCGCTAATTTGTATAAGACGGCTCCCATAAACGCGTCGCCAGCACCTGTGGTATCCACGGAACGAACAGGTAGGGGGGGTATCTCAGCCAGGTGCGTGGCGGTCATAAGAAGCGCACCATGGGCACCTAAGGTGATGATGACGAGACGAGGCCCTTTTGCTAAGAGCGCTTCGCCTACCTTTTTTAAGCGGTCTACTTCCAGCAGAGGTTCAGTTGGTATATTGCTTGGTTCACGAATAAATTCAACTTCATCCGCACTGAGCTTGACAATGTCGGCAAGCGTTATGGCCTGGGCGATAGTGCTGTGTATCTCGTTAGGGGATGCCCATAATGAAGGGCGAACATTCACATCAAACGAGACGATTGCCCCGGCTTGACGTGTATGGTCCATGGCGGCGAATGTTGCTGAGCGAGCAGGTTCAACAGAGAGTAGGACGCCGCCTACATGACAGATGGCGGCATCGTTCCAGGCATTCCAGTTCAAGTCCTCGGCTCGTAATTGGCTATCAGCCGTTCCCTCGCGAAAAAAGGTGAAGCGTCTTTGCCCCGCGGTTTGCAATGTAACCAGGGCTATGGCAGTCGGAGCCCCTTTGACAACGTGAGCAAACTGCGTATCAACGTGGTTATCGATGAGAACCTGTACGAGTAGACTACCAAACTCGTCTTCTGATACTCCACCAATGAATCGTGAGGCTCCCCCGAGTCGTGCGATCGCAACGGCAACATTGGCGATTGCTCCGCCAGGGTGAGGAGTGTAGCAAGCTTCGCCCAGACGGACTTGTGTCGTGGGGATAACATCGATGAGAATTTCCCCCATGTTAATGATGTATTTCATAGTGCCTCCTCATCTTGCTTGCGATGAAAAAGAACATGGCAAAATATGGCACATCGCATGAGCAAAAAATTGACGTGATGTTGTGGTTAGTGCTGTATTGTTATTGTACATCACGAGGAGGCACCTTGTCGCGCCGAATTGCTGCGGCGATTTTTTTGTTGCCTGTAGGTATCAGGGGAGATCTTCTTTTGCTTTGCCCACGGCAGACGGCTCTGTTTCCAAGGGATAGACGGAGATCAATGTTAGCTGGAGGTCACGCACTTTGTTGAGTAGCCCGTGAAGGGCAGACTGGTCAACAACTTCTCCCACAAGAACTGTTTCCCCGTTTGCATCGTTGGTTAGTGTCAGCCCGCCGAACCAGGCTGACCACTGTTCATCTAGCTGCTCTTTAAGACGTATCTGATAGATAGGCATCGCTCTTTCTTTCTTGTGGTCTGACAGTTGTGTTTCATATTAAAGACATAGAGCTCTTTCTTTGCATCCTTGCAAACCGAAGAGGATGTGACTGCCCTGGATAGGATGGGCACCATTCGTTTGCGCGATGAGCGACGTTGAGAATGGTACCCATGCATGTCGCTTGTGCTACGAAGCTCGACGCAAAAGATTGAAGCTGAGTCCTTGCAAGTGATCAAAGTACACAGCCATGATAATCAGTAAGCCGATGGCAATCTGCAGGTAGAACGGGTCGACGCCAAGCAGATTGCCGCCATTGGCAAGTATGGCCATAATCAAGGCACCCAGTACGGCCCCGATGACACGGCCTTTGGCTCCCGATAGACTGGTGCCACCGATGACCGCACCTGCAATGGCCTGTAACTCGTAGCCGGTTCCTGCCGTGGGAATACCTGCCCCCAGGCGCGAAGTCGTTAAAATCCCAGCGAATCCCGCCAGCAAGCCACTAATGCTGTAAACCGCCAGCAGCACAAGATTCACGGGAACGCCAGAGAGGCGTGCTGATTCGGCATTGGACCCGACCGCGTAGACATAGCGACCGAAAACCATCCGATCGAGCACAAAGGCCGCCACGACAGCTACCACGATGAGTATCCAGAAGAGGCTTGGTAGGCCGAGGATATATCCGTTGGAAATGGAACTAAAGGCATCAGGCAACGGTGCGATGGTTTTAGCACCGGTCAGCAGGAGGACCACTCCGCGTGCGATGCCAAGCATGCCCAGTGTGGCAATGAAGGGGGGCAGCGCAAAACGTGCCACGAGCAGTCCATTGATGAGCCCAACGATGTCAGCCGATACATTGTTATCGGCATAGATACCGACGAGGCCAGGATTGGCGGAGAGCACGTCATTTACCTGAGAGAGAGCGGTGGGCGTGTCGTTATTATTATAACGGTGAGCGATAATATGTAGTCCAGGAAATTTTGATTGTAGTTCTAGCTGAAATCCGCTATCGCGGTCGACAATGGTCTGCACACTGGCAACTGATGATTCGATGAGTATCTGACCAGTGGTAACACCTTTTGCCTGAAGTAGTGCGCCCATGCGATCGGCAGCTTGCGCACCTGCTTTGCTGTTATCGGTGCCAATAAAGCCGTCGCTGGTAGTGGTGACCTTTGTGTCGACGGTGATTACTTTGATGTTCTGTGCCCGTGCTCTTGTAATCACGCCATTTAGTGCCTGGGAGGAGGAGGAGGCGAGGACAATAGCATTGACGTTGCGCGAAATCGAATTTTCAACCAGTCCTACCTGGTCATTAACATCTGCTTCGGATGTGGCTCCAAAGAGCCCCACCTGGAGTCCCCAGTCTTTCCCAGCAGCCTGACTGCCAGCCAACATGGCCTGCCAGAACTGCGAGTCGGTGGACTTGACGATGGAATCCGGCAGGTGCCGATATGAGGGTGAGTGTTCGCAACATGCCTTGTTGAAGTCGTTGGATCAAGCGGGTACGATGAACTTGATGAGGACGCGGTCGCGGAATATGGAGTTTAGTGGCAAGTAATGGCTCTGCCAGTAGACCAGCAGTTGCGGGGGATGGAGGTCTAGCTGACACAATTTCTTCCTTCAACTGTAAGGCAGTTGGTGAGGCGGACCAAAGCTCTTGTGCCGTTTTTTCCAGGCGCGCAAGGGTCAGGTCGCTACTCTTGCCCAGATACTTTTTCGTCAGTTTCCCGACAATTCTTACGTATGCATACCAGTACTCATCGCCGCGCTGCTTGCGCTCTTTACGTGCAGTGTAGAAGCCGTTCTTGCCATGAAAGGCGAAAGAGGAAACCTGGTCAACCCATCCTAAACGCGTATAATACTGGGTACACAAGTGCAATTTTTTTGCATCGCGTTGCCCTTCATAGCGCTCATAGAGTTCATATCCCTCTTGCGAGTTGGACCAGGCGAGCGTGTAGGGTGTACTTTTCGGCATCTGCTACTTCCCTTCGCGTTTCGATGCAGCACGTTACCCAACAGATGTTACCTACCTCGCTAAGCCTCTGAGTTGGGTAACATGCATGCGTCAAGAAAGTTTCAGGCTCGTTTAACTTGAAAGATGATGATATCTTTGAAAGCGCAGATATCATGAAATAACCTTGTCCGTCGATTTTTCGCTCGTCGCATAATAACGGTGGCTAAGAAGATAATGTCGGTGCTTTAATTGTAAACGATTACAGACCCAACAGCAACCACGAGACAAGCGCACAGAATGGTAGCCAGGCTCCCACTACAAAACCAATGATGACAACGTGTGGCCATGCTCGGCGTTCGATACGATCATAAAGTAGTGGTAGCGCGGCGACAACTAGACCTTCAAATAGCAGGACATAGAGCGGAGTATGTCCAATCATCAGATGTGTTGGTTGATAGTGCCACCAGTGACCGTAGTAGGCCATTTCTTCATAGAGAGGGATTTGGACTGCGCCCCAAATGGCACACAGCAAAACCGCTTTGCGCCATCCCCACAAACCGCGCAATCTCCAGGCTCCATAGCCCAGGTGTGTCAGAATAACCATCCAGGACAGAGGCATATATAAGGGAGACGTCCAGAGCATTGGTTCGCCTACGGGATAGAAGAGGGAATGCACAACGTATTGACCGGAGGCGTCGGTAAAGAGTTCGCAGATGCCGGCGATGAACCCGGCCAGCATTAGTTTTCCTAAAAGGGGGCGTAGACTACGGGCAAACAATAAGGCTAACAAATACAGTGAGAGAAAGACTTCGACGCCGCCAATGTACCACCAATGCGTAGCACTATCAAGCAAGGACAAGGTGAAATCTGCCACTATGCCCAGGCCGATAGCAAAATCAAACCAGGTCAGCGCATGTGTCGCGGCCTTTTCTGCTAGAATTTTTTCTGCGAGGGTTGTTGAAACGGCTGGCGGGGTCAGTTGTTTCAACAACAACGTATATGTTCGTACTATAGTATCCATTGTGTTTCTGTTTGAGCTTTAGACGTATGTATGGCTCAGGCTTGTTTGCCGATCTCGAAGTATTGCTCGATCAATTCAAAATGTTCCGCGTCGTGTTCGCACACGGCGACGACCTGAGTCCAGAGCGGCTCTGTGTTGTTTTCGCTCCACGATGGGCGCGTCTCTTCCTGGCTTTTCTTGTCATCGAGTTCGTCGACGACAAGGTGCGTTAAGTGCATGTGTGTCTCTTCCCAGTAGTTGCGTACCTTTGGCAGCGAAAAATGTTTTTCAATTTCGCGAACTTCGGCATTAGCCTCGTTGCCTGATGGAGTAGCAGGCGGCAGGGGCTGATCATGAACATAGGCTACCAGTACTTTATGGGTAGCAGCAGTCCAATAGCTCATGTGTGACAGGAAATCTTTCACCGACCAACCTTCGGGCGTAAATGCTGTCTGTTGCTCTTCATCATTCAGATGATGGATAATTTTTTGATAACGTGCGTGATCCTCTTGCAGCAAATCTAAAATCTCTTGCTGTGTCAGTTGTTGTGTTGTCATACTCTGCACTGCTTTCTTACCGACGAAAATAAGCTCTTGCTTGTTCCCAACTATGTAAGCAAGAGGTGTGTTCCCTGAGTTATTGCAAACTCCAGGTGTGGATATTCTATCACGCCTTGCAGGTCTTTCGCTTCCCAGAGCACTACCATCATGCTAGATTACATGCGCTATGATATTGTCAGTATGGCGAACTTTCTCATACAAGTACGTAATCGATAATGGAGAAGAAACATGCCTTTACTCGATCTTACCTTAGACGAACTGCTAGCAACAACGCGTGCTGTGCGCAAACGCCTTGACCTATCTCGCCCGGTTGAACTTGAACTCGTTCGCGAATGTATAGATTTAGCGGTGCAAGCGCCGACTGGAGGCAATTCACAGCAGTGGCATTTTGTTGTAGTAACCGATGCTGAAAAGCGGAAAGCTCTTGCCGATTTGTATCGCCAAAGTTATACCGCAACGTATGGAAATGCAGCCGCCGCGAATGCTCAACCATCATCCGCCCAAAATGCAGAAAGGGCTCGCGCCCAGGAGCGAGTATTAAGCTCATCTCAATATCTTGCTGAACATATGCACGAGGTTCCTGTTCATGTCATTCCTTGTATCAAGGGACGCTATGATGGAGTGCCAAGCAATGTACAGGCGGGAGTATGGGGCTCTATTTTGCCAGCGGTCTGGAGTTTTATGCTCGCTGCTCGTGCGCGTGGTCTGGGTACAGTATGGACAACCCTGCACCTGGCGTATGAAAAAGAAGCTGCCGCTGTGCTTGGCATCCCTTATGAAACGATTACCCAATCATCGCTCATCCCCATCGCCTATACGCTGGGCACGGATTTTAAGCCAGGGCCCCGCAAGCCGCTGGATAAAGTAATACATATGAATGAGTGGTAATGCGTATTCACTGCCTATCGAACAGCATAACCAGACACTGCTCAGTGGCTTTGGTAGTGTCTGGTGTTACACGGGTCTTATGTGGTGAAGATGCTTTGTGGGAGGAATGCGCTTACTAACCAGTTGGGCATGTCAACCACCTCACAGAGCTTGAGATCGACGACCACACTACAGAGCATATATGCATCAGGACGTGAGAGGCCATAGGTGCGCTGTAAATGCTCAATCATATGGCGGATCGCATTGCGCGTAGCCTCAACCATATCTGGCCCGATGCCATCAGTTGCATAGTATGGCCCTGTATTGGTACGCGGGGCTAGCGGCCCACTGGTGAGAAATTGCGGCTCCGGCACATGAAGATCAGCACGTACTGTTAGACGGACGGTCGCACGCATGGGTGTTTCAATAGCTGTACCACAGACCTCGCCATCTCCCTGTGCCGCGTGTCCATCGCCCATAGAAAATAGCGCGCCCGGAACTTCGACAGGCAAAAAGAGTCGTGCGCCTTTCGTCAGGTGTTTTGTATCCATATTGCCGCCGTGGCGATAGGGAGGAATCGTCGAAAAAGCTCCAGCCGCAGCAGGGGCAAGGCCAATTTCGCCGCAAAACGGAGCTAGGGGAATGCGAATGCCGGGAGCAAACTCAGCCCAGCCTTCGGCTCCCCCTTCCAAGTGCCAGATTTTTAGCGCAGCTTCAGTAAATTCATTTGCCAGCAGACCAAAGCCTGGAATAATGGCTGTCCAGCCCCAATTGGCTGGTTGCAGATCAAGAAAATCTACCTGCAAGGTATCGCCCGGTTTCGCCCCTTCCACATAGATTGGGCCATTCACCTGGTCAACGCGGGCGAAATCGAGGGTATGAATCGCCGCAACGGTGCTATCGGCTACGATCTGACCCCCTGCTGCATCCAGGAGATCGAATTCGATCTCCTCACCGGATTGGATGGTCGCAATGGGGGGAATGCTGTTATCCCAGGCTAAATGAAATTGATTGCGATGGACGTGGATGGTGCGCCCTGTCTTCGCGCTATCGGTCATAGCTCGGCTATCCTTTCTGTGTTCTTATGACCTGCTTATTCACTACAGTTCTGTAGCTTCCGTATAGACCTGGCTGCTTTTTGCCAGTGTTTCGGGCCTACGCGCGCTCAGTATCGCTACAATGATCAGCCCTATGACAAACCAGAGAGCAACAATTGGCACGGCGTAGCTGATGGGTGCCGCTGGATAAGGAGGAATAAGTAGCGGTACGACTTGCGAGTAGATCACTGCGAGGAGTACCAGTACTGGAATAATGGGCAAGATAATATGACGGAGGACATTGAATTCCGTGGGGTGCTCGCGTCTGTAGAAAAGTGGTACAGCGATGCAAGTTGCAATATACACCAGAATGATTGGGATGGTGATGATCGTTCCGATGAAAGCAAACGCGCTGGTTGTCCCATACAATAAGCCAGTGATGAGCGTAGCCACCACGGCAATGACCATAGTAAGGATGATTGCGACATCGGGTACACGGAAGCGATTCGTATGTGCGAGCGCGGTAGGAAGTGTACCTATTCGTCCCATCGCATAGAGAACGCGGGCCGCCGCATTAACGCCACCGTTGGCGTTTGCCAACGCACTATTGAGGATAGCGAGAATAACGATGAAGTTCAAGGGACCCCAGGCATGGATTGCCAGCGTTCCCCATGGGTTCGGGTCAGCAGCATAGCTGGACATTTTGCTGACGCCCCAATTCACAATACCAGCATAGGAGCAGAAAACGTAGAAGACACCTATGATCAGTGTGGAAAGCAGCACGGCTCTAGGCACTGTGCGGCGTGGATTTTGAGTTTCTTCTGCTAAAGGGACAGCGGACTCAAAGCCAGCGAAGGCGAGGAAGACGAAGGTCATACCAAAGAGAATGCCTTGCCATCCACCCAAGCCCGGTTGCTGGCTAAATGCTGGCGTAAAGACTGCTCCAGTATTATTGTTGCCGGCAGTCACAATCAACCAGATGGAGAGGATCACGAAAATGCTGATCTCAATGACGCCAAGGATAACACCTACGTCTGCTGAGACTTTGATGCCAACATAGGTGAGGACGAAGACAATGACCGCGAAGACAAGTGCCCATACCACCCAGCCAATAGCACCAAGCGAAAGATGGAAGGTGCTGTTCATGAAGGAATCCATGGTTGGTCCCAAAACGAGCAGCGTCAGCGGCACAATCATCAGATAGGCCAGATCGAATAGCCACCCGACCATCCAACCTGCTTGCACGCCGAGCGAACGACTGACGTAGGTGAAATACCCACCAGCAGATGGCAAGTGTTTTGCCAGTTCGCCAATGTTCAAGGCAATAAAGGCACATACAATAAGAGCGATAAAAACTGCGAGTGGTAGCGACGCGCCCGCGTAAGGGAGTGCTGCCACGAGGCTGAACGACACAGCGGAGGCAGGAGCCATTGTTGTGACCGATTGAAATAAAACTCCTGGTAGGCCAATGCTGTTGGGGCGCAGTGTCGTGTGGTTCTCAGAGGATGTGGTGGTTTTGCTGGACATAGAGATGGCTCCTTTGTCTACAGTGGGATGATAATGCTGCATGACAAGTTCACAATATGCGATGAGTTACATAGATTGTATGCTATTCAAGCAAGCAAGTCAAGTTCTGCTTGGTGCAGACCAGGGCTATTTAAAAGTCAGCAGAGAGCCAAGCAAGAGGCGAACAGCCAGCAAAGGCTGAGCATCAAAGAGGCGCATCTGCTTGGGGACATTAGGAACGGCTAAGAAATCCATCATGGCCAGCAGAAAGCTGTTGAGGAT
>JBBQXY010000049.1:0-33278 GCA_038209195.1 Ktedonobacterales bacterium
GACAATGTCAACAAGGCAAGCGGCCCTCTCCTCATCCAAGACCTTATTTTGTTCCTACACCGTTAATCCCAGAACTTTTGTCAGGCGCAAAATCTCAACGCCTGTATTGGTATCGTTATGCGTGAGGAAGGTTTCAGCGGCTTGTCGCAATAACAGAATGGCTTGGGGGGTGTTTAGATCATTGTCCATGGCAGCTTTGAAGCGGTCACGCAGCATGGTATCTTCGCCGCGAGTCTCATCTCCCACGAGCGAGCGCACTTGTTGGAACTGTGCGACAATTTCTTGGGCGACTTCTAAATCAGCCGGGTAACATTCCCAGGGATAGCGGTATTGGTGATTGAGGAGGACGACGCGAATAGCGTTCGCGCTATAGTCCTTGAGCAGATTACTGACGAGTGTCAAATTGCCCAGAGACTTACTCATCTTTTCGCCTTCCTGGAAAACCATGCCGGTGTGCATCCAGAAACGGGAGAAGGGGGCTTTTTCCGTGAAGTGTTCGGACTGCGCGATCTCGCAGGTGTGGTGCGGGAAAGCGAGATCGGCCCCACCGCCATGAATGTCGAGCTGTGGCCCAAGGTAGTGCATGGACATCGCACTACACTCGATATGCCAGCCAGGTCGTCCAGGTCCCCATGGACTAGACCAAGCGGGTTCACCAGGGGCCTGAGCCTGCCAGAGTACAAAATCTAGCGGGTCTTTCTTGCGTGTGTCATCGGGGAAGTTGCCGCGCTCGTTGGCAATGGTGAGCATGGCGTGATAATCGTTCAAGCCAATGGCTCGTGCCATAATACCGAATTCGGGGTCTTGCTTCACACTAAAGTAGACACTGCCGCCACTTTCGTAGGCGTATCCTCGTGTGATCAGTGTTGAGATGATCTCCAGCATCATGGGAATTTCCTCGGTGGCACGAGCGTAGACATTGGGGCGGCGCACATTTAGCGCCGCCATGTCGTTCAGATAGCGTTCGGTTTCGCGTTTGCCCAGTTCTTCCCAGGACATGCCCAGCTCACGGGCTTTGCGCAAAACATCGTCGTCGATATCGGTAACATTCTGCACGTAATTAACGGTATAGCCGAGGAATTCCAGGTAACGAATGAGGGTATCAAAAGAGACATAGGTGAAGGCGTGGCCCAGATGGGTAGTATCGTATGGCGTAACACCGCAAACATAGATGCGTACTATCTTATCATCAAGTGGGACAAATTCTTCAAGTGACTGTGTCAGGGTGTTAAACAATTTCATACTAGTGGTTCTCCTAAACCGAACAAACGAATAGCATTAGCGGTGGTGATCTGGGCAATTTCTTCTAGCGTCATACCACGAATCTCTGCCAGCTTTTCAGCTACACGTTTGACGAAAAGTGGCTCATTGCGTTTGGCTCGTATTGGGTTTGGTATTAGATAAGGACTATCGGTCTCGACTAAGATACGATGCAAGGGTGCCATGCGAGCTACTTCTGGTAGGACGTTCCCTTGTTTGGTCAATGGGCCAGCGAACGAGAGCATAAAACCATCGAAGGTTAAACACTCCTCTGCCTGAGCCACATTGCCAGAGAAACAATGAAAGACGCCACGTAGCCCCTGCCCATGCGTACGTAATAGCTCAACGACATCATCGTGTGAATCGCGCACATGGATAATACAGGGTAAATTACAGGCGCGGGCCAGTTCCAGGTGAGCGCAAAATACTGCCCGTTGGACTTCGCGTGGCGAAAGCATGCGGAAGTAATCTAGCCCGAATTCGCCAATTGCAACGACTTCAGGCTCGTATGCCATCTCTTGTAAGCGTGCGCCTACCTCTGCGCTATACGTGGTGGCATCATGCGGATGGACTCCCACACCAGCAAAGATCACACCGGGATACGCTTTCGCTAAGGCAAGAGCTTCACGGCTAGAGGCAAGATCACATCCTGGGTCAACCATCCGTGTGACACCACCGGCAACGGCAGCATGAATCACGGCTTCGCGGTCTTCTTGAAAACGGGAGGTGTCAATATGGGTATGACTATCGACGAGCAAACACATGTTCCTTTCGTTTTATCGCTTCATTAAGTATAGTCTACGCTCTCTTACCATGTCAAATGAGGCATAGTTATGCGCTTTTCCTTGCCAACGTATATCATGAAGGAAAAACATGTATAAAAAGGATGGTACGATATGACGACTTTTCGTACGGCAAATGAAGCTGATCTCGCGGGAATATACGAGGTTTTTTATAACTCTTGACTATCAAGCCAGATGGTAACTGGTCCTTCGTTCCGTAGCTCAACGCCCATGGATGCGCCAAAAATCCCGCTAGCAACCGTCAGTCCGTATTTCGTGCATGTCTCTTTGAACAGCTCGTAGAGGGCGTTTGCAAGCTCAGGAGGGGCTGCATTGGTAAAGCTGGGACGACGACCGCGCCGCACATCAGCATGAAGAGTGAATTGAGAAACAACCAATATTTCTCCGTGGATATCTAGCAGCGAGAGATTCATCTTCCCTTGAGCATCCGGAAATATACGTAATTGGACAATCTTATCAACCAGGGGCTTTACCGTTGTTGCGTTATCCTCGTGACCAACGCTGAGAAATACGAGCAGTCCATTGCTGATATGACCGACGGTCTGTTCATCAACAGTGACACAAGCATAACTAACACGCTGTAACAGTGCTCTCATGTGTCAAGGCGTTTCTCTGTCGGTTTGAATGGCGACCGCGATAGCAATGGAGAGTTCCGCCAGATCGGCGATGCTGACATCGAAGGCACTGATGCCGAGCAGTTCGGCGCGACGTTTCGCGTTGCCGTGGAGGGTGACGGTGGGGCGTCCACTGCGTAACTGGACAATCTCCATTTCACGCCAGGCCACGCCATGAATGCCTGTGCCAAGGGCCTTGCTAATGGCCTCTTTGGCGGCGAAACGACCAGCTAACCTTGTCGCCTTGCCGCGACATTGCATAACCTCACGCTCAGTGAAGACACGCTTGAGAAAGCGTTCGCCGTGTCGCTCAAATACTTTGCGCACACGGTTCACCTCAATGATATCGATGCCTACCGCAACATTGACACCTTGCGGCGAGTGCAGTGGCGCGGGCAAGCCTGCCACTCCCGCTGGCCCAAAAAGCCAATCGGGCAACGCGACCCCTGGTTGACGTACGAGGGGTGTGAACAACAATGGCTGGTCTTGCTCGTCCATATTTTTGCTCCAATTATATCTCCTGGGCACCTTCGTCTGAGTAATGTTACGCTTGCGGCACTTCAACACCCAGTTGTGGCGTGCTGGTGCTATCGCTGGGCGGCAACACCGAAGGGGCGGGAACAGTGCCGCGACCCATACCCCGATAAATGAACCCAAGGCGGTTCATTTCCAGGGACTCGTAGATATTCCGCCCGTCGATCAAAACTGGACGACGCATCGAGTTGCGAATCTGTAGCATATTCAATGCTTTGAATTCGTTCCATTCCGTAACGATCACTAACGCGTCAGCATTTTCAGCAACGGCGTATGCATTATCACAGAAGGTGATAGCGTCAGAGCGGATGCCCTCACGCTCAAAAGCATCGTGGGCTGTGTGTGATGCCACGGGGTCGTAGACCTGCACTACCGCCCCCTGGGCGGTGACCCAGCGGACAATGTCAACGGCTGGTGCCTCGCGCATATCGTCTGTATTCGGCTTAAAGGCCAAGCCAAGCACTCCAATAGTGCAGCCGCGCAACGAGCCGAGAATAGAAGTCAGCTTGGTAACGATCAGGCGGCGCTGGTCATGATTAATATCCATTACCGCATTCAAAAGCTGTGGATGCAGTCCAGCTTCGTCAGCCATATGGGCGAGGGCGCGCACATCTTTGGGAAAGCAGCTTCCCCCATAGCCCAGGCCAGCATCGAGGAAGGAGCGCCCGATGCGCTTATCATAGCCCATGCCGACCGCGACCTCTTTTACATCAGCACCCAGGCGTTCGCAAATCTGCGCTATTTCATTGATAAACGAGATCTTCGTAGCTAGGAAAGCATTCGAGGCGTACTTAATCATTTCCGCCGTATAGAGGTCGGTAATGACAATATTTGCGCGTAACGGGAGGTAAAGCATAGCGACCTTCGCTGCCGAATCAGGGTCTGACGAACCGAGCACGACGCGGTCAGGGTTCTGGAAATCCAGTACAGCGGAACCTTCGCGCAAGAATTCCGGGTTGGAGACGACGCCAAAGGGAACTTCTGGACGAGCAAGATTTTGGCGGATAATGCGCGTGACGACGTCACCGCTACCCACGGGCACGGTACTTTTGTTGATGATTACCGCGTAATGGTCTAACTCTTCCGCGATGCCGCGTGCTGCACTCTCTACATAGCGCATATCGGCCCCCCCCTGGCTGCTACCAGTGGGCGTGTTGACGGCGATAAAGATATAGTCGGAACCATCCAGCCCCTCTTTATAGCTCGTAGTAAAGTGGAGACGCCCGGCATTGACGTTGCGTTCCACCAGCTCTTCCAACCCTGGTTCGTAGATGGGCAGGATGCCCTGTTTGAGACGTTCGATTTTTTCGGGGATAATATCGACACAGGTCACACGATTGCCCATATCGGCAAGACACGTCCCTGTCACTAACCCAACGTATCCAGTGCCTATAACCGTAATAATTGACACAATGCTACTCCTCCTCTACAGTGATAAATGGATTTTCATATTTTTCTTCGACAATGGTCGTTGGTCTCCCATGTCCTGGGAAAACGACGAGATCATCTTCGAGGGCATATAGCTTCTCAAGAATCGAGGCTATGATGGTATTGTAATCTCCCCCTTCTAAATCCGTGCGTCCAATGCCACGATGGAAGAGGGTATCTCCACTAAAAACGCAGTATGGTCGGCTCACGAAACATACTCCGCCGCGAGTATGCCCAGGGGTAGAGATAACATCGAGTGTAAGCGTTCCAAAGGTAATCTGATCTCCTTCTTTTAAAAGGATGTCAGGTTTTCTATGCACCAGTGGGCTGGTATGCCCGAACATCTTAGCAGTGCTTTCATCGGTATACATGTAGATGTCTGCTGGGTGAATTGCCAGTGGCACCGGGTAGACCTCGCTCACCGCATCAATAGCCATTACGTGATCTATGTGCCCATGCGTATTCAGGATATATTTTGGCAACAGCTCAAGTTCCTTGATGGTGGCAAGGATTCTTTCCGCCTCGTCACCGGGATCGATGATAACGGCTTCCTTGGTCAGCGGACAAGCATAGAGGTAGCAATTTTCCTGGAAATCGCCAACAGTCACACAGGCCACAATAGGCATATCTTGTGCTAGATTTTGCCCTTGCTCTCTTGTGGGCATACTACGTTTTCCCCTTCTTAAAACAACCCGGCATCGGAACTCCACGTCACCACTTATTCAATGGTGAGTACTGGGTCTGGCAGCCTGAGGCTGCCAAGCCCAGCACTCACCAAAACTTTCTTGCGCACTGCTGCTGTAGGCAGTAAGAAGTTCAGAAGAGACGGGACGGGAGCAGTTACAATCCAGATGCACAATACTATTGAAGTCATTATAACATAGGTATGCCTTTTCTCGACACGTTTTACGCTTGCAATAGGACGATAGATGTGGTACAATCCGTAGGAATATAGAACATCTATTCTACAAACTGATAGTTGTGTTATACTAGGAAAAATAGGGGATAGACGAAAAAGAAAAGCAAATTTCCAAATTAGAGCAAAAAGACGTATAAAAGCAGTGCTGATCTACGTCTCTTTTAAAAGAATAGAGAGTTTCGTGACTTTTTTCACTGTAAAAACTAGACAAAGTTAGGTTATATAGGGTAGAATAGGTAACAGGTGTGTTAATTTTGCTGACTTTAGCCGAGATAGCGACTTTTCTTGTTCTCCTGTAGAGCAAACCCACGAGAATACTAGCAATTATGATGGAGAGATTGATGACGAAGGATCGATTTGAAAGAAAAGCCTACCGACGTAGCCCTGGGCGGCAGTATGGTTACGATTATGATCCATTAGGTGGGCAGAAACAAAGTGATTCCAGTCAAAGTGGGCGTACCGATACTTCTCTTACAGGCGACCGATGGTCATCACGCGGTGATGTGAGCAGTCAAAGTGTAAGTCGTTCCAGTGGACAATTAGCACCTCGACCCGACCTTCGTAGAACTCGACAGCTTTTACGCCAAAGTATTCTCGCCAGCAAATCGCACGCCGCCACACTTCCCGAAGAAGAGACAGAGCAAGCAGATGAGGCATTTCAGGCTCATCACAGCGAGCCTGAGGAAGATCAAGGCCTCTATGAAGAGCAAGACGATAGAAAGTTGTTCAGCAATCGCTACCCCATTCGCAATGCAGGGCAAGCACCTATCACGCGTCGTGCGGCTCTTCCTTATCAACCAGCATCCCAGGAGTATGGTGGAGTTGATACAGGTGAAGAGGAATGGGGTGATTTTGAGCATGTAGATCCCGACCTGGGCTACGAAGACCCGCTTGATCAACGTTTAGGGTATACGGAAACTCCCTCACTGCGGCAGGCACCAAGACCGAGCACCACTACCACCAGTCGTCGTTTACCGCCGTCACGTCGTGACATCGAAGAAGAGGAATACGATGACTATGAAGATGATGTAGAGGAGGAGCGACGGTCACGGCGCAGAGGCAAAAAGCAAGGCATATCGCGCAGAAAGCTCTTAGTAGGGCTGGGGCTGGTCGCGGCAGGTGGTGTTGCAGCCTACGAATTAGGCCCCAAGCTTCCTCAGGCTATCAATGATGTTGGCACAAATCTAGAGCACCAAATACAAGATGCCTATAATAAAGGGATAGCTGCCGGTGCCGAGGCGGTGCGCAAGGAATTTGTCACTTCGCTGAATAATTTGGAAGGCTTCTCGTTGACGGGGGCGATCACTGCCGCTCGCTTGACCCGGCTCGCCTATGATGACTTTGTCTCGCCTCTGGTCTCGCTGGCTGCTACTGTGACAGGGGATTTCTTGGGCGTGACGCTTCAGGCTGTTATGTCGGCACGCGGCTTCCTCTCGAAGTTCAACCAAGATAACGCTACCCTGGCCGCGCTGGAAACTTTACTGACGTCGTGGGTGAAGCAAGTCAAGGCATTCCCTTTAGAAATTCAAACGATTACCGATGCCGATCTGGATGGCGCACAATCCTATCTACGGGCATTGCAGCACAAGATACAAGATGAGACGACCAAACTCAATAATCCAACGAGCACACCAGGGCCTTCAACACCTTCAACGCCCCCTAAGGCAACGCCAACACACACATAGTAATTGTAACCCTTTCCTATCCTTAAGGATGTGAAGGGGTTACTTTTTGCTTGATTGCTCCCTTGACGGATTGTTGTTGAGCATTTATGATAGAATTGTACCAATTGCTGCTCGCCTGATGTTCCTTAGCTAGAAACGACTTTAACCTATATTAGCCTACAGGAAGGGGGATTTTTTTATCGGTTTGATAGATTGAAAGACATCAATCCCACACTATTGTCCTTTTTGTAGTATCTTGTCATCTGTAGTACCATTTCGATGGCTTCAACTGTCCTACTACAGTATCTATCAGGAGGTAATAAGTTATATGGCAACAACCGCCGAAAGTGAAAGCAGCAATGTCTTGCGATCGGAGCGCATTGCAGGGGGTATCCTTCCCAAAGTATTGAACTCATTTGACATGGTAGCTATCTTCGTTGCCATCGTCCTTTTCATCAGTAATTCTGCTGTGATGGCGGGTGGTGCAGGCCCAGCAGCATATATTTACTGGGGCATCGGTTTCATCACATTCCTTATTCCCGGTGCCATTGTCACTGGGCAACTCGGCTTGATGTTCCCCGGCGAAGGCTCTATCTACGTTTGGACCAATAAAGCCTTTGGGCCATTTATGGGCTTTTTTGCCGGTTTCTGTGCATGGTGGCCCGGCGTACTGGTCATGATCGCCACGGGTGATGCGGTGGTATCGCTCATCCAAGAGCTCAACCCAGCCTTTTTGACGGAAGCGTGGCAGCAAGGTGTGGCCATCATCGTCGTCATCGCCTTCTCTTTTCTCCTTTCGATTATGCGCTTCCGTCTCACACAAAACTTCGTCAATGTCGTATTTGTTGCCTATGGTGGCGCGATCCTACTCATCGGCATAGCAGGCCTCCTCTCGTTGGGGCATCCTGCGCCAGTCGATTACTCACCAAAGCACTGGGGGTTGAACTTAGGCAATTTGACATTCTATGGGACCGTCATTCTGGCTCTCCTCGGCATCGAAGTTCCGTTAAATATGGGAGTCGAAGTCAATGACGTGCGTGCCATCACGCGCTATCTCTTGTGGGGATCGGCTGTCGTTATTGCCGCTTACCTCATTGGTACTTTTGGCGTAATGGTTGCCGTACCGCTTAAAGATCAGGGTAGCCCTTCCGCTATCGCTGAAGCCGTGCAATTGGGCTTTGGTTCGGCTGGTACGGTTCTCGGCTGGATAGTAAACATCATCTTTATCGGCTTCTTCATCTTTAACACTGCTGTGTATAATTACTCCTTCGGACGCCTGCTCTTCGTGTCAGGCCTAGATCGCCGTATGCCAGCAGTAATGAGTAAAGTAAATGCCAATAGGGTGCCGTGGGTAGCAGTATTGGTACAGAGTATTATCTCTGCCTTCTTTACCGCTCTCGCATTCATCATCGCACCCTACGCCTTGAGCACTGGCTTAAAGCCCTCTGATCTTTCCACCGTCGTCTACGATATTCTGCAAGCAGCGGTGACGGTCATCTGGTGTGTATCGATGGTAGTACTGTTTATAGATGTGATTATCATTCGCTACAAGTATCACGAGACATTCGCTCGCACGCGCCTGGCTCCTGACTGGGTCTTCTACCTGTGCTCTATTTTAGGGCTTCTTGCCAGCGGTTTCGGTGTATACGTTACCTTCACAGGGCCGTGGACGCCCTTGATCGCCTATAATTCGTGGGTGCTCTGGATTGGCGGCATTGCAGTACTCTCGCTCATAGTGGGAGCTGCTCTGTACTTCATTGGTCAAGCCACCATCAAGGATGACGTGACTGATGATGAGATCATCGCTAAAGCGACAGCTTAGTTTGTCGCCCACGACGATTCACTTGTTCTTTGGTTGTGAATGCTAAGATTTGTTTGGTTCATGTGACTTGCCGCCGGAGGCGGCAAGGGGAGGGAGAACTAGGGCGCAGCCCTAGAACCCCGTCAAGGGGCTGTCGCCCCTTGCATCCCCACTTATCACATGAAGGTGGTCGGAACACTAGGAGTTGTGGTAAGTAGATATCACGTAAGCCAAAGCTTACGTGATATCTACTTACCACATTCAACTGTGTACAACTGATGGGGTACGATGTAATTGGTACAGAATGATGTCCAGCAACTGCTACGAATTGATGATCTGGCACATGAAGCGGGGATGCCGAGCAGAACTATCCGTTTTTACAATACCGAGGGGTTGCTGCCGCCTCCGATTATGCGTGGGCGCGTGGCCTACTATAACCAGGAACATATGTTGGTGCTGAACATTATTAAAGAGCTAAAAGAGCGGCAAAATCTACCACTGGATGCTATCAAGCACCTGCTGGAAATTCGCGCACTGCACGGGGATGTGCAAATGAACCTGGCCCTCAAGCAACGTCTGCTGCGACCATTGACGACGGGTGGTCAGGCGGTGAAACTCTCCAAAGAAGAGTTGATGCAGCAAACAGGCGCAACTGCCGAGCAGGTTGATGATCTGACTAACAAAGGGTTGCTTTTCCCACTCGAGGGAGAGGAAACCTTAGCGTTTTCCGGGGATGATGTCTTGTTGCTCCAACTTTATCAACACCTTGAAAATTGGGGGTTGCCCATCGCACTGCCATCGCTCATTCGTTTCCAATTGCGTCAACTGACACGCAGTGAAATCGCGGCCTTCGAGCAGCACCTGCTGCCACGCTGGCGCGAAAACGGTCTACCGCTGGAGCAGCAGACCGCGCAATTTGAAGAAATGCTGA
Source organism: Ktedonobacterales bacterium (assembly GCA_038209195.1). GTDB lineage: Bacteria > Chloroflexota > Ktedonobacteria > Ktedonobacterales > Ktedonobacteraceae > JBBQXY01. The sequence goes on from JBBQXY010000049.1 coordinate 9,955, forward strand.
ACGTCACTGATACATTGATTTCGGTGTTGCATCGCAAACTATTGTATCAGGTCTAAAGTCCATCACTCTTGGTTAGGCCTAGGATTTCGCCTCTGTTTCGTCCACTACATTCGCTGTGACCCCATTGTGAGCCGTTGGTTGTTCGGTGGGAGGGACATTTTCTACAGGTGTCTCTTCAGATAGAGGTACTCGCTCCGCGCCACCATCAGCGGGCGGGGTGATATCTTCCGCGAGAGCATGTCCATTGCTGCCCACGTTTTCTTCTGCTTCCTCTGCTGTGGCTGCTTGTTCGCTCAACTCATCTTCCGCGTCCGTATCCGTCTCCAATGTATCGGAAGCTACTTCGTCGTTGGCAGGTTTTTGAGCGATGCCGTAGGTGGCGGCAACCTCGCCTTTAGGGATAGTTTTGGAGTAGCGCAGCACCAGGTAAGTGATGGGCAGGAGGACGAGAAAGACGACCAGCGATGTCCACTGGGCCTGTTTCAAGCCCCAGTTCAGCCCCAGGAAGCTGACAACCAGGTTGTCGCGCACGAAGAAGAGGAAAAATTGCGAAATCGCGTAGCTAAAGAGGTAGAAGAGCATTAATATGCCGGGCTTCCGCACACTCCGTGCCAGCAAGAGCATCACGACCAACACGGCGAGGTTGGTGATCAATTCATAGGCGGCGGCTGGTTGTACCGGAACATTGCAGGTAGCGGGATTCAGGCAGGCCCAACTATTGGGATTTTGATAAACGGTCGACCACGGTAATGTACTGGGGAAACCAATAATGTCGCCGTTAATCAGGTTGCCGATGCGTCCAAAAATTTGCCCTGCTGCCGCGAAGACGACGCCGGCATCTATCAGGACTAATGGATTGATATGTTCGCGTCGTGCGCGCCAGATGAGGGTAGGAATGACCAGGAAGATAGCTCCATAGAAGGCCATACCGCCCTCCCATGTCGCCAGGATATGTTGCGGCTGTACCAGATAGTACGAGAGAAAATTGGGCTGCTGCACCACAAAGTACAAACGTCCACCAATCAGGCCCGCGACAATGCACCACCAGACAACGCGGTAGATCATGGCCTGCGTAATTCCCTTGCGCATAGCATATACCTGGGCCACCTGTATACCGACGAGGATAGCAACGGCGTACATTAGCCCGTACCAGCGCAACGCTATTGGCCCGATATGCACAATCACGGGATCAATATTCATATAGATATAGGGGGGGCCAATACGTATCCAACCCCAATCAATCAGATAAGCCAGAAGGGGGATCATTCCCATTAGATTACTCCAAATCTTTGTTTAACAGAACGTTGCCTCTTATATTAGTACGCTTTGCGTGTACATGCAAGTGTTTGAGAGGGATAGCTGTATCTGCACCTGTATTGTATACTGTAGTAATCGTAATGTCTTATCTCTTTGTGACTTCTCACTGCCTATGGCAGTTCGCAAGAGTTTTTTTGTGTTGAAGGTGAAGCACTCGGCAGCCTGTGGCTGCCGAGTGCTTCACCTTCAACTTGAATGGGGCTGACGCCAGCAGCTAATGGGCGGGGCGCACCTTCTGGGGCTGCCGAGTGCTTCACCTTCAACTTGAATGGGCGAGAAGTCAAGAAGAGTTACAGCAAATACAGTATTACTCTTTTGCGGTCGAAAGTATAGGTTGTTGCATGGAATCCATATCACGCGCGTTGGCTCAACGCAAGGCTCGCCTCACCACCCTGTTCTGTTTCGTCGCTATGGTACTTATCTGGGGATCATTTCCTGTGGCGGTCAAATTAGGCGTAGAAAATGCTCCTCCGCTCTTATTCTCCAGCGTTCGCTTCTTCATTGCCTTCTGCATAATGGCAGTGATAGCGATAATGCAAAGGAAACGAATGCGTATCACGCGCAAACAACACCTGCAAACGCTGCTGGTGTCGTTGTGCATGGTGAGCATTCCCAGCAGTATCTTTTTTGCTGCCGCGCCCTACGCCCCCGTGAGCGTCCTGACGCTAATGTGGGCCACGGCTCCCATTTTCACTTCCCTTTTTAACATGGGCGGTGTGGGGGAGATGCGGGGCTGGCGATTATTTGGTAGTCTGGCGATTGGGGCGTGTGGTATTTTGATTGTTCTACTGGGTCGTCTTCCATTCTGGGGGGGTTCCTGGAACACGATTGGGTTCGCCAGTAGCGGCCTTGCTCTCGTCGGGGAATTTGGCGTGCTGGCATCATCTGTCATCTACGGGCTGGGCATGTTGCTAGCGAAACGCAGCAACCCCGCTATACCAGTAACCGTCCTGACAGCGTGGCAGATGTTCTACAGCAGTTTGTTCATCACCATCATGAGCCTTATTTTTGAACGCGGCTACATCTTTCATCCAACGTGGACAACATTGGGCGTACTGCTCTATATGACGATTTTCTGTAGCTGCATCAGCTTCTTCCTCGTCTTCTGGCTCATTCGCCGCATCGGAGCCATTCGCACCGGCTACAGCGATTTCATCATCCCTGCGGTAACGCTGCTGCTCTCCTTCCTCATCCTGGGCGAGAGCCTGACCTGGGCAAAGGTTGGTGGTATGGCTTTAGTTTTGCTGGGCGTGGTGCTGGTGGAGATGTGAGGAGCGGCTATACAGTCTCCATGGGCAAAAGAGTACCTACCTGAGTATAAAACTAGCGAATGGCCAGGGTGGTACGCAGGCGTTTGGCCTCGGCCTCGGCTGAGCGAGCATCTTTGGGACGGCGCAAGTTCTTGAGGGCTTCAGCTTTGCGCAGCCAATTATCCGGATCGCCCGGTGCCAACTGGATTGCCTGCTCAGCAGCAGCGAGGGCTTCCACATACCGTTTCAGCTTGTTAAGAACGAGCGATTTATTGTGCCAGGCGGAGGCCATCTGCGGAGACAATTTCAACGCTTGCTCGTACGCGCTTAACGATTGGCGATAATTCTTCAGATGGAAGTAGGCGTTGCCCTTGCCGTTCCAGGCTTGCGGGAAGTTCGGGTTGGTGTTCAGAGCATTGTCATACGCGGACAAGGCTTCATGATAGCGTTCAAGTTGGCAAAACACACCCGCCTTGCCGTTCCAGGCGGAGGCGTAACGAGGGTCGATGCGCAAAGCCTGATCGTAAGAGTTCAGAGCGTCGTACCGCTGGCCCAAGTCGTTGAGCACGCTGCCGCGCCGATTCCACGCCTTAATATAGCGCGGGTTGCATCGAATGGCGCGATCAAACATTTCGAGGGCACGCTGGATATTTTGTTGGGCGTAGAATACGTTGCCCATTCCATAACAGGCTGGGGCATAGTTCGTATCCAGCTTGAGAGCCTCCTGAAATGCCAGCATAGCTTGTTGGAACTCTTGACCGGCTTGTTTGCGCCGTCCGTGCCCCGTGTGTTCCTGCGCCATATCATAGAGCACGGAACCTTTGCCGTTCCAGGCTGAAACGAGCTTCGGATTTCTGGTGCAGGCCTGTTGGTAAGCATCTAGAGCTTCCTGCAAGCGACCCAAATCGTGTAACACACTGGCTTTGCCGCTCCACGCTGTGGCAATCTTGTCGTCAAAGATCAAGGCTTGATTGAGGGCGAAGAGAGCATCCTGAAAGCGTTTCTGTTGCCGTAGCACTAACCCCTTATTATTCCACGCACGCGCCATACGCGGCTCAAAGCGCAAGGCCATATCAAAGGCGTCGATGGCCTCCTTGGAACGACCCATCGCGTTCAATACCACCCCTTTGCCATCCCACGCGTCAGCATTGCTGGCATCCAGCTTCAAGGCCTGATCAAAAGCGGAGAGGGCGTCTTTGTTGCGTTGTAGCGTACTGAGGGCCGTGCCCTTGCCATTCCACGAAACAATAAGCTTGGGGTCCAGCTGCAAAGCTTTCTCGAAGGAAGAAAGAGCCTCGGTATGACGTGCCAGCAGACCTTGTGTTAGGCCGCGTCCCTGCCAGCCGAGCGGGTTCGTATTATTCATTTGTAAGGCCTGCGTGTAGACGGTCTCAGCCTCCTTCAGCCGTTTTTGTGTGTAGAGCGTGTGTGCTTCCTCTAGCAGCAGATCGGCACCCATTGGCACCTGGCTCTGCTGGGTTTTAGTGAAGGCATAGGTGCCGTACACTCCTGTTGCTTGTTGCCGGGGGTCTTCATTACGCAGCACCTGCAACACCTCCGAGGCCGTGGCTGGGCGTTTATTGGAGTCCATCTCCAGCATTCGTTGCAGTAGAGCTTCCATTACTGGCGAGACAGCGGGATTGACCTCTGAGGCTGGTCGAAAGAAAAATGGACGTTCGCTGGGATCATGTCCCGTCAAAAGGCAATGCAGCAGCGCGCCCAGGCTATAGATATCGGAACGCGGCGTGCTCTGGGCCTTGCCATATTGTTCGGGTGCGGCATAGCCGGGAGAACCGAGCGCGACCGTATCATGTGACTGACCTGGCTTGAACAGACGGGCGATGCCAAAGTCAATCAAGAAGAGGTGCCCACTCTCATCTAGCATCACATTTGCGGGCTTGAGGTCGCGAAAAACGATAGGCGGTTGGTGATTATGCAGATAAGACAGCACGTCACACAACTGTTCCGCCCAGTTCAAGACCTGGTCAACCGGCACTGGGCCACCGCCTTTTTGTGCCAGGTAATCTTCCAATGTCTCGCCATCGATAAAGTCCATCACCAGGTAGGAACGGTCATTTTCAGTAAAGTGGTCATGGATGCGCGGCAGGTTGGGGTGAAGTAGCTTGCCGAGCAGGCGGGCTTCACGCTCAAAAGAGGACTCGGCCTCCTCGATGCTCGCAGAAGGTATGCCGGCCTTGCTCATCTCTTTGATGGCAACCGGGCGGTCGTCGAGGCGCGTGTCCGTGGCCTTGTAGACAGATCCCATACCGCCCTGTCCGATGCGACTTACCAGTTGATAGCGACCCATCAGCATCGTTTGTTCTGGCAAGGAACCAGTCGTTTGTGTCACAGGCAGCGGAGTAGCGCAATGATGACAGAATAGTGCTGTGGGCACGTTGGCGGCCCCACACTTTTCACAAAATAGCTCCTGCGTCGTCATAGAATATTTTCTACTTCCGAATGTTTTCTTCTACAATATTGTATGTAGTGATATCCCATATCATATGATAACATATGACTGTTCCAGATTATGTCCTGTTTTGCATGGTCTGCCAGAGGAGTAGCCATTCCTCAATGCTTAACGTTTCAGCACGGCGGCTGGTATCAATGTTGGCGGCGGTGAGCAAGGCGCGCACTTCTTCATTTTTGCGGTGTAGCCCATGCGTCAACGAGTTGTGGAGTTGCTTGCGCTTCTCCGAAAAACCTGCTTGTACAAGGCGAAAGAACCCATCGCGCTCCTGCGCGGTAAGCGGTGCCTGCTCGTATACGTCGATGCGCAGGATGGCTGAGCCAACCTTTGGTGCAGGATAAAAGGATCGTGCGGGAACCTGGGCCACAATGCGTGGGCGCCCGTAGAACTGTATGCTCACAGCCAGTAAGCTGAGGTCGCCTGGGCCAGCCACGATGCGCTGAGCTACCTCTTCCTGTACCATGACCACGATGACGCGTGGTGGATTGGCACTTTCCAGAAAATGCCGAAACGTCGGAGCCGTAATATAATACGGCAAATTTGCCACGAGCTTATAGGGTGCTGTGCCAAAAACGTCGAGTGGGTCAAGAAAGAGCAGGTTGCGTGCAATACGCTCAACATTCGCGTAATGACGCGTGGTCTCAGCCAGCAAGGCCAGCATATCGCGCTCCATCTCGACCGCCACAACGCGTGACGCGTGTTTCGCTAATTCACGTGTTAACACGCCTGTACCCGCACCCACCTCGAGTATCTGATCATCTGCATGAATATCCGCCGCGGCCACGATTTCCATCAGGACGGGGCGGTCAATCAAGAAGTTTTGCCCAAAGGACTTGTTGGGGCGCATCGCATGTGCATAGAGCAGATTGCGTAGCTCGCGCACATCGGTCAAGTCTAGTTCAGTCGGCACCTCAGGAATGCCAGGTATATTCTCTGTCACTGTTTCTCTCAACCAATCAATCCATGAACCAATTATTTGAATGTGTCACGATGCTATTGTAGCAGAGAGGCTGAGAAAAAGGTAGTCTACCATCCCCACGGGCCGCGCCAGAAACGCCGACGTTGCGGAAATGGTCGCCCTGTCAAGGCGCGTGACAGCATAAATGGAATGCTGAACAGCCCAACTATCACCAGTGGGAAGAGCAAGGTCAAGAAGATGACCCCTGCGACCAGAAGGAACCCCAGCAGATGCATTAGTGGACCAATAAACATGATCCCCAAAATGATAAACCAGAGCCAGCGAGCTGAGCCGCCCCTACTACGCTGCCGCTGTGGGCGAGCCCACATTGGGACACTCCACTGCTGAAAATTGGCATTATTCGAGCCATAGTGTTGCTCAAATGCATCCCCATCCGGGCTATAGTACTGCTGCTGGAAGCGTGACCGCGCCTGCGCTTGCTGCCCATAACTAGCCGATGACTGGCTTTTCTGTGTGGTGCTTTGAAGCGGGCTGTGGGGAATGCTCGTTGCACTCTGCTGCGCACTGTAGCCATGCTGATAATCATGCGCATTGTCGCTCTGTATCATTGGGTCATCATATAATGACGCGGGTTCATCTTTTGGTGCGTCCGGTTTGGTTGACCAATAATAGGGTTGTGCCGGATAATTTATATCGTGCTCGTCCAGAGAGTGCTGTTCATGCGACTCCGGGGCAAATTCTTGTTCGTTCATGTCCATGTTTGTTAGTATCTCCTCCCTCGTTGCGGAGGGTATGTATGGAACCATCACTTATATCTACGTTGTAAATAGACGATGGTTGCACTGTTGTGCCAAATTTGTCGCTTTTCAGGTTATTTTGTGCCTAAGGCAAGGTTCACTATGGACGAATGGTGCTTGACCGTTTGACCCGTCACACCGTGGCACGCGAGATTCTTCGCTTCGCTCAGAATGACAAGGCTTCGCTCAGAACGACAAGGCTTCGCTCAGAACGACAAGGCTTCGCTCAGAATGACAAGGCTTCGCTCAGAACGACAAGGCTTCGCTCAGAATGACAAGGCTTCGCTCAGAACGACAGGAAGCAGGTAGATACAAAATACTATCTATTGGTACCATACGGGAAGAGATGAAACCACACGTTGCCCTAATGCGTTATAATTAACGATATGTCAGATTTCGTTTGTTTTTATACATTGGCATTTTTAATTCTTGGGAAGGTTCTATTTTCTCATTATGGATGAATATACGAGCGATACGCAACAAGATGAAACGGTAATCATTCGCAATGGAGCACATTCAGCAAACTCTCATGGACGTTTACCAGTGCTTCCCGCCACGCCAACGCAAGTAGTGGCGAAACCATTGCCTAATCCGCCAGTTACTACAGACAGCCGGACTACTATAGCCGGAAGACGTACTCGTATTAATCATATACTTATGCGCAAACGACTTCATCAACGCTACGATGGGCGTGAAATCGCTCCCCGTTTAATGATAATTGCACTGGTAATTTTTATCGCGCTATTTTCGCTCTTGTCATCTGGTGCTGGCGCGGTATATGCCTATTACCAGGCACAACTTCCGTTGTTGAACGGCGTTGCCAGTCACTCCCTTTTCCAGTCTACCCATATTTATGATCGTAGCGGGCATCTGCTGTATGAGCTCTACGACCATCAAGATGGGCACGGACGCCGTACTTATGTCAATTATGCTGATATCACCCCCTCCCTGATCAATGCGACGGTAGCTGCCGAAGACCATACGTTCTGGCAAAACAACGGCGTCGATATTCAGGGTACCATTCGTGCCGCCATTACCGATCTCCAAACTCACTCTGCGGTTGAAGGTGGTAGCACAGTAACCCAACAATTGGTAAAGAACCAACTTTTCCTGACGGATGCACGTACCGTACAGATTAAGGGCGAGGAAGCCATTCTCGCGTATGGACTGACACAACAATATCCCAAGTGGAAAATCATGGAAATGTACCTCAATACGGTGTACTATGGTGATTTGAACTATGGCATTGAGGCTGCCGCCCAGGATTTTTTCAATATTCAGCCCAAATGCAACGCCCATGTGTGTATACCAGCGGTGGCACGTCTCGACCTAGCGCAGGCTTCGTTGTTAGCGGGCTTGCCCCAAAGCCCATCAGCTTATAACCCGATCTATAATAAATCAGCAGCCCTAGATCGGCAGAAGATTGTCTTACAATCCATGATTGATCTAGGCATAATTACGTCGGCGCAGGCGCACCAGGCCGAGGATGAGATGGCAAAGTATACGTTCAAATCTTTTGCCTCCAATCAGACAATGCAAGCTCCTCATTTTGTGCGCTATGTGATCGATCAGGTGCTCGTACCCCTTATTGGCGCGCAAAACCTCTTGAATGGCGGCTATAATATTTATACGACGCTAGATTTGAATCTTGAAAAGAAGGTCGAACAGATCGCCTATTCGCATCTCTATCAACAGGTATACGACTCGTATCTGGGTAGCTATGGACCGCTCAGTGTGCAGCATAACGTGAATAATGCTGCCGTAGTAGTGATGAGTCCCACCACTGGCGAAATTCTGGCGATGGATGGGAGTGCCCAGTATAACAACAATAGTCCACAGGTGCGCGGTCAGTTTAACGCGGCCCTCTCGTTGCGACAGCCCGGTTCATCCATCAAGCCACTCATCTATGCCACGGCCTTTGAGATGGGCTGGTATCCAGCGATGATCTTGCAAGATCACAAGACGCTCTTCCCCAGTCAACCCACGGGGAACCCACCTCAGTATTACACGCCGCAAAACTATGATGGTACCTTTCACAGCGGGTATCCGATGACTGTACGCACGGCGATCGCTAATTCGTTCAACATTCCCGCTATTGACACATTGGAGTACGCGGGTATTCCCAATGTTCTGAATATGGCTGGCAGGTTAGGGCTAACCGAACTGACAAGCCTCCCCTCTAGCTCTTTTGGAGCTTCGATGGCTCTTGGCAGTAATGAAGTATCTTTGCTGCACTTGACTGCTGCCTATGCTACTTTCGCCAATCAAGGGATGCGTGCGCCTAGCACCTCCGTCCTGGAAATCACCGATAGCCAGGGGCATCCGTTGTACAATTATGATGCCGCGCATCCGCAGGGTATACAGGCGATGCGACCGGATGTCGCGTTTCTGATGAGCAGTATTCTTTCGGACAAGACTTCGCGCTATCACGAATTTGGGCCTGGCAACCCGTTGGAGCTTGATCGACCTGCTGCCGCTAAAACTGGGACGACCGATAGCTTTCGCGATAACTGGACTATGGGGTATACTCCCTATATCACGGTCGGCGTCTGGGCGGGTAATAGCGATAACAGCGTGATGAATAACGTGATCGGTATTACAGGGGCGGCTCCCATCTGGCACGATGTTATGGAGTACGTGTCAAACCTGTATCATTTTCCGCCCGACGATTTTGTCCGACCAGCAGATGTCCATGCCGGTACGGTATCGGCCTACACAGGCCTGTTACCCCATGCTGGCGAAGCAACGGTTACTGACTGGTTCATTGATGGCACAATGCCAACCATTCAGGGCAGTTACGCGTATGTTCCTCCTTGTCGGAACAAATGTCGCGTTATCCCCACTAACTAAGAAGGGGAATACCAAATCAGCAGTATCATGCCTGTAGAGGCAAACGAATTGCCAGTCAAAGTGGAGGGTATTATCTTATGGCGTATGAAGTTGGGCAAAGTGCTAGCAGCGAAGAACAGAACAACGGAAAATCTGTCACCAACCCGGAACAGCAAGTTCCGACAAGTAGTGGTGATGCGGAACAGAAGGACGGCGGCTTCCGACCGCTTACCCGTGTGGAGCGACGCAATCTATGGTTAAAAGAATACGGCGAGCAAGATTTTGCTATTCAAATGTGGGTCCGTCTGGTAGAGCAACAAGATTTAGAAATTGAAATGATGCTCCAGATGGGGGGACTACTGGTCTTTGGGGTCATGGTAAACACTGCTCGCTACGCACAATTCTACATTGATCTGAATGAAGAGTTGCACCGCCAGGACGATCCTGAAACGGCTGATGCGCTACGCGAATACTATACCGCTCTGGTGCCTGCCCGTGACCAGCCGGAGATAGGGCCAGAAGGTCTGCCGGTAGTCTACCGCTACGCCCATATGCACGATGTCACGATCATTAGCGCGGGACATAAGATCAAAGTCCCCTATTGGCGCGGCCAACTCACGAAAATCGATGCCTTCGTCATCGGTGCCACCCCAGGGGAATAATTTCCTCCAACATGTATTGTTACAAAAGCTTTGGGTGTATGGATTGTTTGCCAACAAACAATCCATACACCCAAAGCCATGCTTCTCCTGCTGTGAATTATCGATAAACCATCTACAAACCCTTTAATTTAAACTGACCGGTCAGTTACATTCAGGAATATGCTCAAGGGCATGTAGTGTCATGAAAGAATACATCCAATGCAGACGTAGTATTAGCAAGATAGCAGGATGTTGTGCTACCTTTTTTCATAGGAGTGACCTTGTGGGGCAGATGTGTGTTGTATTAGCAAAGACCTATTTTTGTATGCAAAAATGAGATACATATTTTTTTAGAAAAGAGGTTGTATTGTAGTGGCTCATTCAAAACAACAGGTAGCAGGAGATAAGGAGAAAAGGCAAAGACTAGCGGTGCCTACACTATTTTTAGCACGGTGGCAGTTGCGGCAAACATGGCGTTTATTATTGGTGATAGGTCTCGGCATGGTCGCGGCAGTAATTCTCGTCTGTGCCGTACCCCTGTATTCATATATTGCTATGACGGCAGAATTGCGCGGTTTCTTGACCGCGGCCCCCATCACGGCAGGTACAAGCAATGCCGATATTGTCGTGCAGAGCAGCAGTAGCCAGGTTTCAGGCCTGGCTCTAAACATGGTCGGAAAGCAACTGGATACTGAACTGCAAACGAACCTGAGTTCCTATCTCACCAATGGCGGACGCGGGCAATTTACGTTCCAGATGGATGGCGTACCCTTCTTGCAACCCGCGCATAATGCGCAGGGGAAAATTGCGTTGATGGATCAGGGGAATCGGCTCAACCTGATAGGGGCATCGATGAAGGACGCGGCACCGCATGTGCAGATAGTGCAGGGGCGGTTGCCTTTGACGAATAGTAGCGATCTGGAGATTGCCATTTCTCAGGAGACGGCAACCGGTTTGGAGCTAACACTGGGTGCAGTCCTCACGATGCAGCTAGCATTTGATGATCAATATGGGCAACGCCTGGAAGCGCAGACTACCAATGTTCCACTGCGCGTTGTCGGTATTTTTAACGTGAAACCTGCCAGTTTTTGGCACGGTGAGGATTTTCATTGTGAGCCATTAGGTCCTTTTACAGAAACCTGTCATCTCCTGGTCTCTAAGGATACCTTGATAACAAGCCTCAGCCATTTCGCGACGAAGTCGGGTCTGGGCGGCACAAGCATTGAAACGCCGCCCAATGCTTACTGGTACTATACCCTGGATCCTATGCGCATTGATATCAATAACGTAGGTGACGTAGAACGCGGTTTGGGTCTTGTGCTGGGAGATGTGGCAAATAAGCCGATCGGCCCGCCTTATGTCGAAAAGACTGTCTCTTTTAGTAATGCCCCTGATGTATTAGGCACTTATAGCAGTCATATTGCCGTGGTACAAATTCCCATCACCAGTCTATCGCTGTTGGTAGCAGGACTAACGTTGTTCTTCGTGAGCATGATGACAGATATCCTGGTAGAGCGGCAAGCGGACGCCATCGCGGTGTTACGCAGTAGAGGTGCCAGTCGCTGGCAGATCATCGGTTCACTTATGCTACAAAGTATTGGCATTGGCGTGGTAGCTTTGATCGTGGGGCCATTGCTGGCGGTAGTAGTCGTACAGGTTGTCTCAACCAATACGCTCTCCGCCGCTGACCAGGGGGCGTTAAATGTCATAAACACAAACCCATGGCCATTGGTGCAAGTGCTGGCCGAGTATGCGCTGCTAACTGTAGGTATCGCTATCGTGGCTATGTTGATTGCTATCGGCAGCGCGACGCAGATGGGGATACTGTCAGCACGACGTGAATATGCACGTTCTACCTATCGTCCAATCTGGCAACGGCTGAGCCTGGATGTTGTCGCTGCCATTATCGCCTTGACCGGGTATGCCTTCTCGGCCTACGAGGCCAGCCCCGGAGTAATAGATGCACGGACGCGCGTGCTTGTGCTGCCGCCATTAACATTGGCGGGTGTAGTCTTTTTGCTATTGGGGCTCTCGCTATTGTTTCTGCGTGTCTTCCCACTGATTTTACGGCTCTGTTCCTGGTTCGCGACGCGAGGGCGAAGTGCAACCCCTATGTTAGCCCTCGCGCAGATGGCTCGCGCCCCACGCCAATCCATACGTATGACCATGCTGCTGGCCTTTGCCATCGCCTTTGCTCTATTTACGCTGATCTTTAATGCTTCGCAAGCGCAGCGTATCCTGGATGTGACAAATTATGAAGTAGGCGCGGATTTTAGCGGCAAGATTCCGGGTTCCGCGACGGTGGCGCAATCTTCAACGTATAGCCGTCTGTCAGGCGTGCTTTCCGCTACCGTGGGCTATACCAGTCAGCCACGCAGCGGGGAAAATGGCTTAAATCTTTCAGTTCAATTTATGGCAGTGGATGCTGGCACCTTCGCGCAAACCATGATCTGGCCTGAAGGAAATTCCGCGCAATCGCTGGACGCGCTCATGCGGCAACTCATCGACCAACGCGGCAAGGTGGTGCAGAGTTCCGTTGTACCCGCCATTGTGGATACAACAGCCTGGAACACATTACATCTTGCGCCGGGGACGACGTTTACGCTCTCTGATACCAACGGCACGGTGACCTGTGTCGCCATCGCCGTGGTACAGCGTATTCCCACGATCAATGATAGTCTATTGGCGAGTGGGACAGGCGACTATTTCGCTTTTGGCGGCATCCTGGTAGATTACAAGAGCTATTCGACTGCATTGGCCGCCGCCGCGAATACCATGCCGCCCACCACCGATGTCTGGCTCCGTACACGGAGCGATGCCGCCTCGTTGTCAAACGTGCGGGCAGCATTGAAAAATGGTAGTTACCAATTGGACATGCTCAATGATCGGCGAGCGATTATTAGTAATCTGCGCAATGATCCACTCTACCTGGACCTGGTAGGGGTGCTTATCCTGGGGGCAGCAACAGCTATGCTGCTGGCCTTATTAGGAAACTTAATCGCGTCCTGGTTGAGTGTACGAAGCCGCTTGACGAGTTTCGCCGTGCTGCGTGCGCTTGGTACTGGTTCGAGCCAGATTGCTGGAGTGATCGCTTGGGAGCAGAGCATTATCTATGGCACCGCGCTTGTGCTGGGAGTCGTCTTCGGGGCCATGCTCTCGCTGCTTGCACTCCCCACGCTGATCTTTACAAATGTAGCTATTAGCGGGTTTAATAGTGATATCGCGAGCGGAGAATACTATATTTTGCAGAGTGTGCCACCCGTCCAAATTATTGTGCCTGCTTCACTGGGCATCGCCTTTGTCCTGATTGTGGCTATTTGTATTGTCGCGCTCGGTATGATGGTACGTATTGCTGCACGCCCTTCAATTAGCCAGGCACTGCGTTTAAATGAAGATTAGATAGAGGAGTCATAATGTCTGAACCACTGGTTATTTGTGAGAACCTGGTCAAAATTTATAAGGTAGCTGACCTCGAAGTGGTGGCTCTACAAGGGCTAGACCTGGAGGTGGCAGCGGGAGAGATGATTGCTATTGTCGGTGCCTCTGGATCGGGTAAGAGTACTCTGCTGAATATGTTGAGCGCGCAGGACACGCCCAGCGCGGGCAAATGCCTGGTGGATAAAAACGACCTCACTCGCTTGAGCGAAACGCAGCGCATCCGCTATCGACGTTCAGTCATTGGACAGGTCTGGCAGCAAAGTGGACGCAATTTACTGCCGGAACTGAGCGTGGAAGAGAACGTGAAGTTGCCCCAGGTGCTCGGCGGCGTCAATGCCAGGGAGGCGAGGCAACGTTCCCGTGAGTTACTGGCACTGGTAGGATTGGGGGATATGCCGCATAAAAAACCCAGTCAGCTCTCCGGTGGTGAACAGCAACGCAATGCTATTGCCGTAGCACTCTCCAATTCACCGAAGATATTGTTAGCCGACGAGCCTACCGGAGAATTGGACTCGGTGACGACCAGTGAAATCATGACTTTGCTGCGCTCGTTAAATCAAGAACTGGGATTGACCATCGTCTTAGTGACGCATGACGCCGCCATTGCCGCTATCGTAGACCGTACCATTGCTATACGCGACGGGCGTACCAGCACAGAAACCGTGCGCCGCGATGCACCGCTCACCCTGACCAATAGCGATGCCACTTCCAGCAGTGCCATCGTTGGCTTGTCCGGTGAAACCCATCGGGAGTTTGTACTGATCGACCGTGTTGGACGGCTCCAACTTCCCAAAGAGATCCTTGAAACGCTCCCCTTCAATGGTCGGGCCGAGGTACGCAAAGTGGCTAATCACGTCGAAATCTGGCCTATCGAGGCAGAAGCAAAATGAGCGAAGCACCTGATGCCCAGTCCACCCCTGATGCCCACAAGGGACATCACTACATGTAGCGATGTCCCTTGTGGGCATCAGGTGCTTCGCCCTGCAACCAGGTTTCCCGATAAGCTCTTAAAACATAGACAGTTGCGCTGGGGGTGGCTCTTCTTTTTTGACGGAAGCAGTGGAAATGGGTTTCTTCCCGGCTGCTTCAGTAGCTTTTGTAGCTTCCGCAGCCAGTCGTTCGGCCTCGGCAAGTACGATGGGAATCTTTTTGAAATCGTCGCGCAAGGCAATTTTGTAGCTCTCGGTGCGCAGGGCCGCGGCAGGGTGAAACATAGGAATGCAGATGTAGCCATCTTTTTTGCGGGCGCGACCATGGATCGCACTAATTTTCTCACCGGCAAAGAACTTTGCCATCGAAATACGTCCCAGGGTGACGATTACACGCGGTTGGAGTACGGCTATCTGCCTATCGAGATAATCGCAACAGGCCTTTACCTCGTCGGGCAAGGGGTCACGATTCTCTGGTGGGCGACATTTGACGACATTGGTGATAAAGACATCGGAGCGTTTTAGGTTGATACTTTGCAGGAGTTCTTCAAGTAGTTGGCCTGAAGGGCCAACAAAGGGACGGCCTTGTTTGTCTTCGTAGTAGCCGGGGCCTTCACCGATAAAAAGTAACTTAGCGTGGGGATTGCCTTCGCCGGGGACTGCTTTCGTGCGCCCTTTACAGAGGTCGCATTTCGCACAGGTAGAAACTTCGGCGGCAATCTCGCTCAGTCTTTCCTCTGACGACATATATTCTACCTCTTCTCAAATAAAATATAGTAGTGCGGAAAAAACATGTGTGCATAGGTGTTGGCGGCAGTAGCCGCCAACACCTATGCACACATGAAATTCTACCAGCCGCGACGGTCGGTTGGCCGTGGGCTAAACCCGCCTTCACGACGAGGGGCATTGGGGTTAGGGGGGCGAGGAGGGCCGCCAGGACCAACAGGGGGGCCACCAGGACCCATGGGACGCCGTTGCCCAAAGTTGCCACCACCACCAGCACCGGGGCGATTATCAGTATAACCACCGCCGCCGCCGCTGGGGCGACTGTTACGATCACCGTAGCCACCGCCGCCGCCGCCGCCGCGATTACCATAACCGCCGCGATCACCGTAGCCGCCGCCAGCGGGGCCACGACCAGGCATCGTGCTTTCACGTCCACCGCCGAAGCCACCACCGGGACGACCAGGGCCACGGTTCGGACCACGGCTTGGGCCGCGTTCGCTATCCAGTTCGGCCTGAGAGGGCATCTCGCCGCTCAAGGCTGCTCGGCGTGAGAGGTTCACGCGTCCCTGGGGATCGACCTCGATCACCATAACAGTGATTTCGTCGCCCACTGAGACGACATCCTCTGGTCGCATCACCTGGTAGTCAGCCAGTTGCGAGGTACGTACCAGACCTTCTTTGCCAGGGAGAATCTCCACGAAGCAACCGAAATCCACGAGGCGTCGTACGGTGCCAGTGTAGATACGGCCTACCTCGACTTCTTCGGTCAGGGCACGCACAGCATCCATGGCATGTTGCATCGCCTCGCCGGAGGTGGCGGAGATGTTCACGGAGCCATCATCTTCAATGTCGATCTTTGCTCCGCTCTCTTCCTGAATCTTGCGAATCATCTTGCCGCCCGGTCCGATGACTGCGCCAATTTTCTCAGTATTGATCTTGATGGTCTGAATGCGTGGTGCATACTCCGACAACTCCTCGCGAGGAGCGTCAAGAGAGTCAAGCATTTTCTCCATAATGAACATACGGCCTTCGTGCGCCTGTTCCAGAGCCTTGGCCATAATCTCGTAGGTGATACCTTTGACCTTGATATCCATCTGGAGTGCTGTGACGCCATCGGCAGTACCGGCAACCTTGAAGTCCATATCGCCCAGAGCATCCTCGATGCCCTGGATATCGCTCAAGACTGCCCATTTGCCGCTGCGCTCGCCTTCGCCCGTGATCAGGCCCATGGCGACACCCGCGACCGGGGCATGAATGGGAACGCCCGCGTCCATGAGGGCCAGGGTCGTACCGCAGACGGAACCCATGGAGGTTGAGCCGTTGGATGAGAGGATATCGGAGACCGCACGAATGGTATAGGGAAACTCGCTTTTGGACGGGATGACAGCAGCAACTGCACGTTCTGCCAGGGCTCCATGTCCAATTTCACGACGACCGGGGCCGCGTAGAGGCTTGCTTTCACCAGTTGAATACGGTGGGAAATTGTAGTGGTGCATAAACCGCTTGCTCTCGCCGGTGGTCAGGCCATCGAGGATCTGCTCATCGCCAGGGGAGCCAAGCGTCACGACGCTCAATACCTGCGTCTGTCCACGAGTAAAGATCGCGGAACCATGGGTGCGAGGCAGGAGACCGACCTCACAATTGATCGGGCGGATGGTAGTCAGGTCGCGACCATCAGGTCGAAGACCATTGTCCAGGATGTTGTTGCGGACATAGGCTTTAAGTTCTTTTTCATAGAACGTAATAATGTCCTTCATTCTATCCGGGAACTGCGCGCCGAGCGTGGTCACTAGATCGTCCTGCACCATATGCAGGGCTGCCGAGCGAGCTGTCTTGTCGGGATTATGTACGGCGGCTTCGAAGCGTGGGCGTACAAACTCTGCCACTTTCGCTTTGAGTTCTTCGTCCACTGGAGCAGGGGAAAATGGTCGCTTGGCACGGTTAGTCGCCAGTGCCAGTTTGTCCTGCATTTTGATGATATCTTGCATGGCCTCGTGTCCGAAGCGCACAGCATCAAGCATGATATCTTCTGGCAGTTCTTTTGCGCCAGCCTCGACCATCATCACGGCATCAGCCGTACCAGCGATAGCGAGGTCCAAACGGCTCTGGCTCATCAGTGACTCAAGTGGATTAATGACCAGTTGATCATCAATGTAACCCACACGAACCGCACCGACGGGGCCAGAAAATGGGATGTCCGAGACGCTGAGGGCAGCCGAGGCACCTACGATGCCGAGAATATCGGAATCATTTTCCTGGTCTACCGACAGGACCGTAATGACGACCTGGACATCGTTGCGATAGCCTTTAGGGAAGAGTGGGCGCAGGGGACGATCAGCGAGACGACAGGCGAGGATAGCGTGTTCCGAGGCGCGACCTTCACGTTTAATAAAACCACCAGGGATCTTGCCCGCGGCATACATACGCTCTTCTACATCAACGGTTAAAGGGAAAAAATCAATGCCTTCGCGAGGCTCGTTGCTGCCAACCACGGTTGCCAGAATTACAGTATCGCCATAGCGCACTAACACTGCACCACTGGCTTGTTCTGCCACCCGACCGGTCTCTATGCTCATGACGCGGCCACCGATGACAGCTTCTTGACGGTGAATCATATTTCCTCCGACTAATAGCACCCCAATACATTACACAGTGGTTCAATCTGCGTAGAGATACGCTCTATCGCACTTTCGTGAGACCCTACTGTGTGGTAAACGTATGTTTTCTTCTGTTCGTTCGTTTCGTTCAACTTCGCTGTGGTTCCGTGTGTGTGTCGATCATCAGATAGTGTGGGGGGACGCTTTCTGTCTGTCGTCTATTTTCTTTCGTTCTCTCGTTGTGTTCTTGTTCGCTTAAAAGTAATGTTGTTCCTGCGTGTAAACCAAGTCTTTCGTGGGGAAAATGGAGCAGCGGTCGGCTGACGGAAAATGTTGGTGTGTTCATTTAGCATCATGCATGGCGCGTGCCTGTACGTTTAGGTACTGCGCCGACCGCATCCACTGCAACCTTAGTGGCGCAAGCCAAGTTTCGCGATTAATGCGCGATAACGGTTCGGGTCTTTCTTACTGATGTAGGCCAGTAACCGTCTTCTGCGCCCAACCAACATCCTGAGACCGCGAAAAGTGTGCAGATCATGTTTATGCACTTTGAGATGTTCGGTCAATTGATTGATGCGCCGGGTCAGGATAGACACCTGGACCTCGGGCGACCCGGTATCCGTCTCGTGGATACGGGAATCTGCAATGATTTCTGTTTTTTCTTCGAGTGTCAATGCCACGCTTGTTTTTCACCTCCTGATAGGGTCAAGATGGGAAAGAAAATCTCACACTTGCATTATAGCATGTGAGATAGCAGGGCGCAATGCATCGCGTCCTGCTACAGTACTTTTCAACGCGAGGGTGCCGGGGGTACAAAGGGTACAACCCACGGCATGGGCCTCGCGTTGAGGGCTAGCAACAAAAACTACTTGATAGTAACTTTTGCGCCAACCTCGGCCATTTTGTCAGCGATTTTCTGCGCCTCTTCTTTGGAGACAGCCTCTTTGATGGCCTTGGGGGCCTCGTCAACGACAGCCTTGGCCTCTTTCAGGCCCAGACCAGTGAGTTCGCGCACGACTTTAATGACGTTGATCTTATTGGGGCCAACTTCGCTGAGAACGGCATCAAACTCGGTCTGCTCTTCGACCACGGCGGCTGGCGCGGCCTCGGCGGCGGCGGCTGGCGCGGCAGAAGCGGCGACTGGTGCGGCACTTACGCCCCACTTCTCTTGCAGAGTTTTGGTCAGTTGGACGAGGTCAAGTACGTTGAGCTGCTCAATTTCAGCAATAATGGTATCAATGGACATGGTGTGTTCCTCCTAAATTTATTCTTGGGTTGCGCCACCGACTTGCTCGGCGTGCGCTTGTAGCACATAACAGAGATCGCGCAAGGGCGCGGTCAGCAAACTATACGTGGTCGCCAATGGGCCTTGAACAACGCCGACGACTTGCGCCTTGGCATAATTCTTCCCACCGGGTATCTTAGCAAGGTTTTCAACCTGCTCCGCGGTCAACGCGTGACCACCAAGGATGCCCGATTTGAGCACAACGAACTTCGAGGTACGAATGTAGTCTGTTACAGCCTTAGCGGCAGCGACTTCATCCTCATAGCTCAGGGCAACTGTGGTTTGACCATTAAAGATACTTGTGTCTAGTTCGGACATATGGTTACGCTCGGTCGCGATACGCAGGAGCGTATTTTTGGCGACCTGAAACTCCAGCTTAGCGGCACGCATTTTGTTGCGCAGGTCGGTCATGTCTTTGACCTTCAAGCCCTGGGTTTGTACCAGGATCGCAATGGTTGCGCGTCCCAACTTATCTGTCAGTTCGTCAATCTTCTCGGCCTTTGCCTGTGTTGGCATAGGTAACCTTCCTCCTTTCCGGGAGTTTAGCGTGTTTGTACACGGTACAACCCGCGTACACGGTGTATGTAGTACCCAAAAGGGTTTGCAACGTACTTGGTTATAAAAAATAGCCTTCAGTGTTTTGTTCACCGAAGGCTATGTCATTACGAGTTAGTATGTTTTTTAACCTGCTTGCCTCTCTGGGCTCATCAAAGCCATAGAGAATTTTTCCCTTTTGTACCATAATGGTACATCGGGTAGCAGGCGTTTACACAATTCCTCGGCAAGCCGACACATTTGAAATTCCCTCATTGCAGGGGTGCAGGGGACGGAGTCCCCTGTCGGGGTTTGGGGTGTCCCCAATCTCTTCATACATCCCCACGCCGCCTACGGCGGCGCGAAGAAAGTAGAGAACTGGGGACACCCCAGACCCCGGCAGAGGGTGCGCCCTCTGCACTCCTCAAATTTGCAATCCTTGCTGTGTCATTTAGATGCTTGGGAGCATGCTTGCTGTCTTCGGTTGCTACTTTTCTTTTGTCAGGGTACGACTAGGGTTTGAGTGCCATCGCGGTTGCGACATCCAGGCGAATGCTGGGTGACATGGTCGATGATAGCACAACGCTCTTGACATACGTGCCTTTGGCACCAGTTGGCCGGGCACGCATGACAGCATCAACGACTGATGTAATGTTCGCCATCAATGCGTCTTCGCTGAAGGAAAGTTTTCCGGCTGGAATATGCAGGAGTGCGGTCTTATCGACTTTGAACTCAACACGACCAGCCTTAACTTCTTGAATTGTTTTTGCCAGATCAAAGGTAATCGTGCCAGCTTTGGGACTGGGCATCAGGCCGCGAGGGCCGAGCTTTTTACCAAGCCTACCGACTTTCCCCATGACATCGGGAGTCGCGATAGCGACATCGAAACCGAGCCAATCGGCTTCAATCTGTTTGATCAGGTCATCGAGACCAACGAAATCGGCACCGGCCGCTTCGGCCTCGTTGGCTTTCTCGCCCTGCGCGAAAACCAGAACCTTTACCTCTTTACCAGCACCGGCGGGTAGCATAGCCACACCGCGCACCATCTGGTCGGCGTGACGTGGGTCAACGCCGAGCTTCATGTGTAC
This sequence comes from Ktedonobacterales bacterium, assembly GCA_038209195.1. Classification (GTDB taxonomy): domain Bacteria; phylum Chloroflexota; class Ktedonobacteria; order Ktedonobacterales; family Ktedonobacteraceae; genus JBBQXY01. Next base: position 30,775 of record JBBQXY010000049.1, read on the forward strand.
TTCTATGGTCGGGTCAAACTTAACGTAATTCATTTTCTTGAGGAGTGATACTGCTTCTTGCGGCTGATAGAGTTTATTTTCCTCTATTAGCTTTAATGCCTCGAGATACTTTTTGCCATGCTGTGGCATAATTTTTCGCCCTCCTTGTGGCAGGATTTCAACCCTGTGTGCACCCTGTCTGGGGGACAGGATGACCGCAGTGACTTACGGGCAATCCCTAACTAATGGTGATACCCATACTTCGTGCTGTGCCTTCAATCATGCTTTCCGCGCCCTCAATGTTGATCACATTGAGATCTTTGAGCTTAATTTCGGCAATCTCACGCAATTTTTCGCGACTAATCGAACCAATCTTGTTCTTGTTGGGAATGGGAGACCCTTTTTCAATGCCAGCCGCCTTCTTCAAAAGATCGGGCACGGGCGGGGTCTTCGTAATAAATGTAAACGAGCGATCTTCGTAGATCGTGATTTCAGCCGGGATAACCATACCCACCTGGTCCTGAGTACGCGCATTATACTCCTTACAGAACGCCATGATATTGACGCCCTGGGGGCCTAACGCGGTACCAATAGGGGGAGCTGGGTTAGCCTTCCCTGCTGGAATTTGTAGCTTCACTACCGCTTTAACACGTTTCGCCATGTTGTTTCAAACTCCTCAGAATACGTTACCTGCTTAGATGAACTAGATTTTCTCGACTTGCAAGAAATCCAGTATGACCGGTGTTTCACGACCGAAAAATGATACTAACACGGTCACTTTGTTGCGATCCATGTTAATATCGCTAACGGTGCCAATAAATTCAGTGAACGGGCCATCAATGACACGGACACTCTGGCCCTTGGCGAAACTAATTTTAGCCTTGGGCTTATCTGTTTCTTTTGTGACCTGCTTCAGAATGGTTTTAATCTCGTGCTCTTGCAGAGGAACAGGACGCGTGCCGGAACCTACAAAACTGGTGACACCGGGTGTATTTCGCACCACGTACCAGGCCTCATCGCTCATCACCATTTCCACCAACACATACCCTGGGAAGACTTTCCGCTGCACTGTGCGCCGCTGGCCTTGTTTGATCTCCACCTCTTCTTCCATGGGCACGATCACACGAAAGATCTTGTTACGCATATCCATGGAGGCGATGCGCGCCTCAAGGTGGCTTTTGACTTTATTCTCATAACCTGAGTACGTATGAATCGCATACCACACACGCTCGCCACCGTCAGAATCTTTATTCTGCACGGTATCGTTCGACTGTGTACTTGAATCACCTGACCCAGTATTTTTGGTATGCTCAGTAACCACGGTGTTTTCCTTCATGCTTTCTAAGACTTCTGGGGTCACACTACTATTGACCACCGAGATGGCTAATCAGAAGGAAGAGCTGATAAAGCCCCAGGTCTACAGCACCTAATACTAAACCCACTGCCGCTGAAATCAGGACGACGGCAATAGTCATGTTCCGCGCTTCGTTAAAGGATGGCCAGGTCACTTTGTGGCGCAGTTCGTAGTAGGCATCAAAGATAAAACGGAAGTACCGATTCGTGCGTATGCGCACCTGGAGGGGCGAGGGAGCTTTGCTCTCACGCCGTACTGGCTTACTGCTCACTTGCACCTTGCGATCATTCTTTTCGCGTGCCGGTGTCGGTGTCGGTGCCGCTGCTTTGACGGTTTTATCCTGCTCTTTTTCGTCGCTACGAGCTTTCGGCGCAACCATTTGATTCTGGCTACGCGTTGAACTCTGGCGAGTATTTTTCTTTTTGTCGGCCATTTTGTTCGCCACGTTGAACCTTTCCCGATCGTAGTGACCGTTCCCTACTCGACCCTGCTACCTTACCTACCTATTTGGTCTCGCGGTGGGCAGTATGTACGCGACAGGTTGTACAAAACTTCCTGAGCTCAAGCCGCTCAGGGTTGTTCTTCTTGTTTTTAGAGGATGTGTAGTTCCTATGCTTGCAAATTGTGCAAGCCAAGGTTGCAACGATGCGGTTTTCTTTCCCTTTACTGGCCATGTCTTTCTGCCTTCTTCAATGTATTTGTGTACTCACTCAGGGTTCGGAATACTACTATGTTATACCACATTTGATACGCCGCCGGCGGCGGCGGGGAAGGGAGAGTTAGGGCGCAGCCCTAGAACCCAGTCAAGGGGCGGCTGCCCCTTGCATCCCCACTAGGGTATAGACCTAGAACCTGTCCCCCGGACAGGGTGTAGTCAAGGGGCGGCTGCCCCTTGCATCCCTGCTTAGGTGAGCCTTAGCTTTCGATCTTGGTGCAGATGCCTGCTCCAACGGTGCGCCCACCTTCGCGAATGGCAAACTTGACGCCCTCTTCCATCGCCACCGGCTGGATTAACTCCACCGTCATCTCGATGTTGTCCCCAGGCATCACCATCTCCACTCCCTCTGGCAGCTTGATCGCTCCCGTCACGTCCGTCGTCCGCACGTAAAACTGCGGGCGATAGCCGTTGAAGAACGGCGTGTGCCGCCCTCCCTCTTCTTTGGAGAGCACG
>JBBQXY010000050.1:0-32073 GCA_038209195.1 Ktedonobacterales bacterium
TTGTTCCGTCTCTTGCAGTAGGGCTATTTTCAGCTTTTCGTTCGTTTCCATTGGTAGGGATCCTCTCTGTTTTGGACTTTTTACTTACAGATGAGGATACCACCTTTTTGCTTGCTTGCCTACAACTTTTTCATACACCCAAGCACGTTCTTACCCTTGACAGTGGCTTATCTGTACGGTATGCTACCAGTAACCAGCAATGTTTTGAGCTTGGCTATGACACGAAGACGTAGGTTAGTAGTGGGGCCAGAAGATGCCTTTTTGGTCATCAGGGTGGCTCGTTTCGTACCTGAGGATGATCTTGATCGAAACTGAAAGGAAACATTGAAACATTGCAGGAGCATCAAAACGGTGCATACGACAACTTTATACGGAGACATCCTCTGCAACGTAGGAAAGGGCTGGTTTTTTTCGCTCGACGTATCGAGTAAGAAGCCAGCCTTTTTGGACTCTTCTCTTCTGAATGTTTGTGAGCAGTTGTACCACAGTGAAGCCACATGCTTCACACATTCGTCATTACTATAGTGATAACCCGATCATATTAGTGCGTTTTTTCTGCTGTCAGAGATGAACAGGGAGAGATATGCTTTCACCTGGCAACTGTGACAGTACACAACAGAGAGAGGGTAAACATGGACCTGGTGAAGCGGTTAGAAGAATATCGGGACCGTGAACGAGGACTTTTGTGGGAAGGAACGTTCGCTCAGTACTTTGAGGTTGCTTCGAAGAAGCCAGAGGTGAGCCGACTTTCCCATGAGCGCATTTATCATATGATCAAGGATGCAGGGGTTGAAACCACCCACACGGGTGAGCAAAGATACAACTTTTTTAGCCAGGAAATCTTCGGCATAGAAAAACCACTGCAACAGATTGTTGACTACTTCCACTCAGCGGCCCAGCGTCTCGAAGTCCGCAAACGCGTGCTGCTTCTGATGGGACCGGTCGGGGGTGGTAAATCAACAATTGTGTACCTGATCAAACGCGGCTTGGAGGCATACAGTCGTTCCGAGGAAGGGGCGATCTACTCGATTCGCGACTGTCCCATGCATGAAGAGCCTCTCCATCTCATCCCCAACGATTTGCGAGCGGATGTCGAAAAAGAATTCGGCCTCTATATTGAGGGTGACTTGTGCCCACACTGTCGCTATATGATCGATAATCAATACCGTGGGCGTATTGAAGATGTGCCGGTGAGGCGCATCACCTTTAGTGAGAAATACCGCGTGGGCGTTGGAACATTCACGCCGTCAGACCCGAAATCGCAAGATATCAGTGAATTGGTGGGAGGTATTGACTTATCCACTATTGGTGAAGTTGGCGTTGAAAGTGATCCGCGTGCTTACCGATTTGACGGTGAATTGAACATCGCCAATCGTGGCGTGATGGAATTCGTGGAGATGCTCAAGTGCATTTCGGGCGATTCACTCGTATTCACGCAAAAAGGCATTCGACGACTCGATGCCTTCGCGCAATCTGACCATCCAGTCGGCGAATCACGCGAAATTGCTGTGCAGCTTGCCAGTAGCACGGGTATTGAAACGGCCGCACACCTCTACCATAGTGGTGACAGTCCGACGAAACGTGTGGTTACACGCCGTGGCTTCATCTCAGAAGGCACTTTTGAACATCGTATTCAGGTAGTTAACGATGAAGGTGTCCAGGTTTGGCGGCGGCACGACGAACTCCAAGTTGGCGATTGGGTTGTTTTGCAAAAAGGGCAGAACCTCTGGGGCCAGGATGTGGAACTTGTCTGGCGATCTGAGCGGTCAAAACATGCCCAGATCATTCAGGTACCGGAACGTATGAGCCCTGCATTAGCTCGCTGGCTGGGCTATCTCGTTGCAGAAGGCGATGTTCGTCCCGATGGGACAGTACGCTTTACGAATAGCGAAGCTGAGTTACGGGCAGACTATACCCAATTGACACTGCAACTCTTTGGGATCACACCACGGCAATATCCCGAAGTGGTACAACTTAACAGTGTAGTCCTGGCTGATTTCTTGGCATTCGTTGGCTTCAAGACAGGGGCCAACAACAAAGATATCCCCTGGGCAGTACTGCAATCATCTCGCGAGTGTGTGCTTGAGTTCTTAACTGGCTACTTCGCGGGTGATGGCACAGTCAACCTGGGAGGGCGGCTATCCTGGACAACAGTTTCTGAGGAACTGGCACGGCAACTGCAAATAGTGTTGCTCAACCTTGGTGTTGTAAGTCGTCGTGTGCAGACGCATCAGCGTGCTGCTAAAGATGCTTCCTATCGTGACTATTGGTGCGTCACAGCCAGTGGTGAGGATGCCGATAGACTGGCTGTGCAGATGCGTCTATTGCCAGTACGGAAACAGTTCACTTATGAGAAACGTCGTGCTGAACAGCCACGTACCGGACGAGCCGACCTGTTGCCACACACCCAGGGCTATTGGATGACTATCTCAGATGAACTGCAACGTGTTGCCATGGCTCGTGCGATGGAGGTAAATGGTCCTGGCTATCGTGCTCGCGAGGGCGCATGGCAGGTGTTAGGCGAGGATTATACCAACCTGCATATGTTGCGTACCAGCACAAACACCTGTACTCGCGAGATGGCGACGAAAGTGTTGGGTAAGCTTGAAGGATGGGTTGAGCCACCCACTGGCTTCAGTACACTGCTCAATCCAGCCCTGTTCTATGATGAGATTGTCTCCATTGAAGAGAGCGAGGCTGATTGCTGGGATTTCAATGTGCCAGGCTCGAACACGTTTATCGCCAATGGGTTGGTCAATCACAACTGTGATGAGAAGTTCTTGTATGTCTTGCTCACGCTGAGTCAGGAACAGAACATCAAAACTGGGCGCTTCAGCATGATCTACGCTGATGAGGTCGTTATCAGCCATACCAATGAGCACGAATATCAATCGTTCGTGGGAAATAAGAAGTCGGAGGCTTTACAAGACCGCATCATTCTGGCCAAGGTACCGTACAACTTGCGCGTCTCCGATGAGGTAAAAATCTACGAGAAGCTGCTCAAACAGAGTTCGTTGCAAAACGTGCATATTGCGCCATCCACCTTGCGCACGGCTAGCATCTTTGCCGTACTGACCCGCTTGGAACCTTCGAAGAAGGCGGGTATGAGTCTGATGAAGAAGTTGCGCCTCTATGATGGTGAAGATATCGAGGATTTCAAGCAGAAAGACCTGAAAGAACTGCAAGATGAAGCGGTGCGTGAAGGCATGGACGGTATCTCACCGCGCTATGTCATTAACCGCCTCTCGAATGCGCTCATTAAGCAGGGTGTGACCTGTATCAACCCCATTGATGCCCTGCGAGCTTTGCGTGATGGACTCGATCAGCATACCAGCATTACACGCGAGGAGCGTGACCGCTACCTGAACCTGATCAGCGATGCGCGGAAAGAGTATGATGATCTGGCGCGAAAAGAAGTGCAACGGGCCTTTGTCTACTCCTACGAGGAGTCGGCACGGACACTGCTGAATAACTACCTCGATAACGTTGAGGCTTACTGCAACAAATCCAAGCTACGCGACCCCATCACCGATGAAGAGATGGAGCCAGACGAGCAGTTGATGCGCTCCATTGAGGAGCAAATCGGAATCACCGAGAACGCTAAACGATCCTTCCGCGAAGAAATTCTCATTCGCATCTCATCGCTGGCACGTAAGGGTATGACCTTCGATTATACTAGCCATGAGCGTTTGAAAGAGGCCATTGAGAAGAAGTTGTTTGCCGACTTACGGGACGTGGTGAAGATTACGACTTCCGCACGCACACCCGATAAGGAGCAACTGCGTAAGATCAATGAGGTTGTGAGCCGTCTGATGGCGGAACATGGCTATTGCGAAGTCTGCGCGAACGAGATTCTGCGTTACATAGGAAGCCTGCTCAACCGCTAATGACTGTAGGGGCGCGATATCCACATCCCGTGATGTGATATTGCGCCTTCTCTCTTCATTATGCAATACGAAGGAGTGTGCTGGATGTCAGTTTCTCAGCATGATTGGTCGTTGCACCGCAAAGGACAAATCGACCAGGAGCGTCACAAAGAGAAAATCCGCGAAGCGATTAAGAAAAATTTAGGCGAAATCGTCAGTGAAGAGAGCATCATCCTTTCCGATGGCACGAAACGAGTTCGTGTTCCCATTCGCTCCCTCGACGAATACCGTTTCCGCTATGATCCCGGTCGGCAGCAACATGCTGGTCAGGGCAATGGCAAAAGCAAAGTGGGCGATGTTGTGGCCCAGGAACCGCGCCCCGGCAAGGGCAAGAAGGGTGAAGCTGGCAAAGAGGCTGGGCACGACTACTACGAGGCTGAAATCTCCATGGAAGAACTGGCGGCCCTGATCTTTGAAGACCTGGGGCTACCTAACCTGGAGCAAAAACGGCAACAAGAAATGCAGACTGAAGCTGTGCGTTTCACCGATGTGCGCAAAAAAGGCCCTATGGCCAACCTGGATAAAAAGCGTACTATCGTGGAGAATATGAAACGCAACGCTGCCAAAGGCGATGCCAAATTCCAGAATATCAAGAATGAAGACTTGCGCTTCAAAGTGTGGGAACCCACCATTAAATATCAATCTAACGCGGTCGTCATAGCGATGATGGATGTTAGTGGTTCAATGGGTGAATTCGAGAAGTACATTGCGCGTAGTTTCTACTTCTGGATGGTGCGTTTCTTGCGCACCAAGTACAACAATGTACAGATTGTTTTTGTGAGCCATCATACTGAGGCGAAAGAGGTCACGGAGGAAGAATTCTTCCACAAAGGCGAGAGTGGTGGTACGCAGGTTTCGTCTGCATATGAGTTGGCTTTGCAGATTATCAAAGAGCGTTATAACCCGGACGATTGGAACATCTATCCCTTCCACTTCTCCGATGGGGATAACTTGCCGTGGGATAATGATCGTTGTGTGCAGTTGGTCACGAAGTTGATGGAATTGTGCAACATTTTTGGCTATGGCGAGATACGCGAGGGACATTATCGCTCGCCCAGCACATTGATGGGTGCTTACAACAAGATTTCCGATAAGAAGTTTACTTCCGTGACTATCTCGGATAAGAAAGAGGTCTATCCCGCCTTGCGAAAATTCTTCGCGCTACGCGATACTGTACCTGCACACTAAACTGCTGGGCTGTTGATCTTCAATTGATGGGTGAGGCCGGACGCCCACAAGGGGCAGTACATTTCAAATAAGGTGGAACGGCGTGCGAAGCGTGTGTAGTGACGAGGGGATGTGGATGAGGGGGCCTTGTGCCTGTCCTAGTGGGGTTCGAGACTTCCCACAGGACGCGGACAAGCACAAGGCCCCCCATCGACCGCCGCTTCCGCCCCTTGTCCCTACACACGCCACTCCTAGGCTAAAGTGAGATGTATTGCCCACAAAGGGCGTCCCAACATGCCAGGAATCCCCGCCTCTTCATATGAAGATTAACAGAGTACTGTCGGCAATGGTAGTCTACGAGATAGATTGAGTATACGTATGTTTCCTTACGAAGGAGCCTCCACATGGCAAACAATGATATCGAACGTTTACGAGACTCGATAGAATGTGCTTGGGAGGAAGCGCAAACATTTGGCCTTGATCCTTTTCCCACGCATTTTGAGCTGGTTCCGGCCAGTATCATGTATGAATTTGCTTCGTATGGCTTGCCTGGTCGTTTTAGCCATTGGACGCACGGGAAGTCCTACCATCGGCAAAAGATGCAATATGACTTTGGGCTGAGCAAAATCTACGAGATGGTGGTGAATACTAATCCAAGTTACGCTTTCCTGATGGAGATGAACGACCACTTACAAAATACGTTTGTGGCCGCGCATGTCTTTGGTCATACGGATTTTTTTAAAAACAACGCTTACTTCCAGAACACGTCGCGTCGCATGATCGACAAGGTCAGTATTCACGCTGAACGTGTTACCAAGTACGAGTTTGATCATGGGAAAGCTGAAGTTGAACGCTTCCTCGATGCTGCTCTTTCGATTCAAGAGCATGTAGATTATAACCTTTTGCTGCGCGGTGATGACTCTCCAGTGCAGGAGGAGAAAAGGACGCACCCTTCCAGCCAGTACGACGACCTGTGGGGATTGGATAAAAAAGCGAAAAAGGCAGAGGAAGACCGGGAGTTGCGGCGAGCAGGGAAACCGCCGAAGTTCCCGGAGAAGCCAGAGAAAGATATCCTGCTCTTTTTAATGCGTTATGCCCCCCAGTTGCAGCCGTGGCAGCGCGATCTGATCGAGATCGTGCGGACAGAGATGCTGTACTTTGTGCCACAGATGCAGACCAAGATTATGAATGAAGGCTGGGCCTGCCTTACAGGGGATAGTCTTGTTCTGACCGAGCGCGGCTTATTACGCTATGATGCTTTACACGAGTTGTTGGCGCAAGGACAATCAGTAGAGGTAGGGAGTGGCAATGGTGAGCGAGACACGATCACTGATCGGCACATTCGGCGTAATGCGCCAACTGTGCGTTTGCGTACACGTCGTGGCTTGGTAGTAGAGGGCGCGGAGGAGCATAAGCTGAGCATTGGAGAGGATCAATGGTTCGCGCTCAAAGATGTGCAGGTGGGCCAGCGTATTCCGTTGCGTGTAGGCGATAATCTCTGGTCTGAGCAGTATGTGCCTATAACGCAGCCAGCTAAAGTAGTTTCTCCCACTGTTGCAGATGCGGCGCTTGCCGCAGGAGTAGGCGTACATACGGTGTATCGTTCGTTGGGAGGGAAGACCAGTTTTGCCAAAGGGCGGATCACCACTGCCATTGAGCAGACCGGCTATACCTTTGGCTCGTTGGGTAAACCGTTATACACTCATCGCTTACCTCTCGTAACACCAACACATGTCACTGAACCATTCGCTGAGTTTCTTGGCTCTCTCATTGGTGATGGGAATATCCACGTCACGAAGAATGCTATTGGCTATACCACCGGAGACCGTGAGTTAGCTGATCGCTATGCCGCGTTGGTGACAACATTGTTCGCTATTGAGCCGACGGTATACTGGGATGACAGAACAGCCAATGGCAAAGGTGGTCGATGGCGCGTGGTCTTCTACTCAGCCAACGTGCTAGACCTCCTCCAATCGCTAGGCATTGATTTGAATGCTAAGGCGGCGCAGAAATGCATTCCGGAGGTTATTCTGCGTTCGCCCAAATCTGTCGTGAGTGCGTTCTTACGGGCGTACTTTGATTGCGATGGCTGTGCATTAGTGAAGGAAGGTGTGATTTTATCAACTTTCAGCGACACTATTGCGCAGACTTTGCAGATTTTGCTGTTGAACTATGGTATTCTGACACGTCGTTACGGGCCAAACATACGAATTCAAGGCAATAGTACACGCGTTTTTTACGTGGAAATTGGTTTTGGTCTTGCCCGTAAGCAAGAAAAGCTGGCACAGTACCTGGCGAACCACCGTGTGTTCAAGCGCGAAAATCCGACAGATGATGTAATCAGCGTGGAGCATGGGGTAGCTGATGTGTATGATATCACTGTTGATAGTACGCATCGTTATGTCGCCAATGGCATGCTACACCACAATAGCATCTGGCACTCCAGAATTATGCGCCAGTTGGCTGAACGAGGCGTCATTACAGACTCCGAGGTAATGGATTTTGCCCAGTTGCACTCAAGCGTGCTGTCGCCGTCGCGCACAACGCTTAATCCGTACTATCTGGGTTTCAAGATGTTGGAGGATATTGAGCGGCGTTGGGATAGTCCCACCAAGGAGGAGCAGGAGAGATTAGGACGCAAGGTTGGCATGGGTCGGCAAAAAATCTTTGAAGTGCGCGAACTGGACAACGATGTCTCGTTCTTGCGCAACTACCTGACCGAGGACTTGATCAAAGACCTGGACCTTTACCTCTATAAGAAAGAGGGGGATGAGTGGGTCATTGCTGAAAAGAACTGGGAAAAGGTACGTGATGGTATTGTTGCTAGCATGACCAATTTCAGCTATCCTTACCTGGTGGTTGATAACGGTGATTATCGCGGGAACCGCGAACTCTATATCAAGCACCTGTTCGAGGGTCAGGAACTCGATATGGTCTATGGTGAGAAGACGTTGCAGCACGTCTACACGATGTGGGGCCGCCCCGTCCACCTGGAGACCGTCTTTGAAGGCAAACGCATCCTGCTCACCTACGATGGCGAACGCAATAGTAAGAGCACTTTGGAGAAGTAGCGGGTTTTTGTCATTCGCAGCTCTGATGATACTTTTAAGAGGCAACCGCAAGGTTGCCTCTACTTCTTGCAGGGTCTGTGAATTATTGATAATGAAACGATGGTGACTACCAGGGCGACCGCAAGGGTCGCCCCTACTATACACGCATGACGGGCGTAACAGGCATCTTCGTATAGTAGGGGCGACCCTTGCGGTCGCCCTGTGAATTATTCACAAGCCCTGTCCATTTCTTGGGTCAAACCTTGACAAACTCGTCTTTTCCATGTACGCTTTTTAATGGAGAAAGAGTTAAATACTACTTTACTATTTCACCATTGCTCAGTTCCATCCAACTCATCCTGCCGGATGATTCTACCAAATTTAAGCATACGCATGTAAACCTTCGAGTAGAATCAGACAGGGCAGCGCGACCCTTTCAACTTAGACGTTACCGTACCTGTAGTGCGTCTTTGTGCTCAAATGGTTAGTTTTCCTCTCCGTTTAGTGCTTTGAAAGTGAGGTCTCCCTCGATGAGCTATTCCTCTCGCTCAAAAGTGAGCAGCGTACTCTCACATGTTGCCCTTATCATTATTGTTGGTGCCATCTTAGTGAGTGTGACATTGTACGCGCCCCATGCGCCTTCGGCCTATGCCCGGAGCAAAAGTAGTTTACACGTTAGTGCCACGAAAGGGACAATAACCAGAGCCGCTACTGTGAACGTAGCAAAACTGCCAACTGGTTCAGTTCCACCAGCAGCTAGAGCGAAAGTTGCCATTCCCTATCATTCCCCGGCTAAAGCGACGACAAATTCTACACAATTGCCCACCTCTGCCAGCGCAGTATTCAGTGGCAGCAGTAAAGGTGGCCTCTTGCAGAACTTCAATGGTCTAAGCAGCCTTGACAACCAGAAAGTGAACGGTTTTCAGTTAGAGCCACCAGATCAAGGCTTATGTGTTGGCAATGGTTTTGTGGTGGAGCTGATCAACCTCGTCGGCGCGGTATACCAACCAGGTGGTGGCATCACCGCCGGACCATTCGGTTTACAGGCCTTCTTCGCTGAAACACCGGGGCAAAGTGGAACGTTTATCAGCGATCCACGTTGTTACTTCGATACTTCAACGAATACATGGTTCGCGACAGTGCTGGCATTCAACCAAAATTCATCTACGCTGGGAACCCACATGGATCTTGCGGTGAATTCATCAGGGGATCCGACCACTTCATGGACGGTCTACAGGATTGACACTACGAATCAGTCAGACCCCGGCTGCCCATGTCTGCCCGATCAGCCAATTCTGGGCATTGATCAGTACAATGTCTATATCACCGAGAATGAATTCCCCTTCTTTTCATTTGGCTTCAATGGGGCGCAAATCTATGCCATCTCGAAGTCACAACTTGTTTCATTGTCTCCAACGGTCAACACTGCTCATTTTGGTAATCTCACCACTGCTGGCTTCCCCACATACCATCTTGAGCCGGCCATTACCTATGGCAAAGCGAGCGCAGAGTACCTGATGAATTCCATAGGCCCCTTTGACAACCTTGACAATCGGCTTGGCTTGTGGGCGATTACTAATCAACAGGCTGTTACCAGCGGCGGTACGCCTACTTTGCTCAACACAACTCTCAACAGTGAAACTTATGTGGCACCCAGCTTTGCTCCCAACCCGAACGGAAATGTTCTCAACCCGGACGATGATGGATTATTACAATTGCAGTACAGCAACGGGAACCTCTGGACATCCCTAAATACTGCTCTCCTCATCTCTGGCGATAGTGCATCGCGTGATGGGGCAGCCTGGTTTGAGGTGCATCCAACCGTAAGTGGCTCGCAGGTCAGTGGGCAATTCGTGCATCAGGGATATGTTGCGTTGAAGGGAAGTTATCTTCTCTACTCGGCAATCGCGACCAGTCCAGACAAGGCAGCGGTAATGGTCTTTACTGTAACCAGTGCCAGTCTCAATCCAAGTGCAGGATACGCCGTTCTCCAAAGCGGAAGCTCTTCATTTGGCTCGGTGCAAATAGCTGCTAAAGGTACAACTACCGACAATGGCTTTACCTGTGGTGGTCCGCTTTCCCCATGTCGCTGGGGTGACTATTCGGCAGCAGTAGTTGCTCCCGGCAGCACGAATGTCTGGGTTGCAACGGAGTACATCCCACCTGTAGGTGCTTCTGGTGCCAACTGGGGTACGCGCGTGTTCGAGGTAAAGGCTTAACTTATACTTATTGTTCTGAAGCTCAACATGGTTCATCGAGTTCAGTACCAGCAAGTCTGTGAAGAGGGTTTTGCCACTAGTGCGTCTGCTCTGCTACCGCTTTTGTAGAGGACATTAGAGGCAAGAACCCTCTTCCTTTTACTTCATTGATGTGAAAAGAAACACACACATTGTTCCAACCGATTGTTGACATGCCTTGCAGCAGTAAGTATACTTGTTCTAAATCGTTAGAGTACAGTTTCTGGTACGAATAACGTGTTTGAGCATCAGATCAGATGTTACCTGACCTGGCTATTTGGCATTAATCAGTTTGCAGGAGATACCGTGGAAAGCGTCCCTATTTACACAATTGGCTATGGCAAGCGTCGTATGGAGGAGTTTATCAAACTGCTCAAAGACAACGAAATTTCCTACCTGATAGATGTTCGCTCGAGCCCTTACTCGCGCTATAAACCGGAATTTTCTAAGGAAGCTTTAGCAATGCGTCTGAAGCAATCGGGTGTACGCTACGTCTTCATGGGAGATACATTGGGTGGAAGACCAGATGATAGTACCTGTTATGTAGATGGTCAAGTGGATTATACGAAAGTACGTGAAAGACCATTTTATCGGCAAGGAATAGATCGCATCCGTACTGCCTGGGAAAAGCAATTACGCGTAGCCTTGATGTGCAGCGAAGGTAAGCCCTATGAGTGCCATCGTGGAAAGCTCATTGGTAATACGCTTCGTGAGCAGGGGATCGATGTGAATCATATTGACGAAGAAGGCAAAATCATGAAGCAACAGGACATTAATAGACAATTGGCAGATAAGCCGAGTGAACAACTATCTTTGCTCGGTGAGGATCCATCCTGGTTGTTGAACGAGAAAATAAGCCGTTCGAGGAAAAAATATACTCCAAAAGGAGAGCAAGTATAGATGGAACCCAAAATTGTAACTATTGGAGTGTATGGTTTTGATAAAGAGGACTTCTTTCAAGCCCTTCTAGATGCCAAAATAGATACTTTTTGTGATATTCGCCAGCGGCGCGGTATGCGTGGTTCAACATATGCTTTTGTAAACAGTGCATACCTTCAAGGACGATTGAAAGCCATGGGCATTCGCTATGTGCATATGAAGGACCTTGCTCCTAGCCCAATGATACGAGAGAAGCAGAAGCAAGATGATGAGCGGTCAGGTATTGCTAAACGCACGAGGGGAGAGTTGGGCGAAGCTTTCGTACAGGCTTATGAAAAGGAATGTCTCGCTACGTTTGACTCTGCCGAGTTTATGGAAAAGGTAGGTATGGAAGGACAGATAATAGCTCTGTTCTGCGTTGAACGTAAGCCGGAGGCTTGCCATCGTTCATTAGCGGCTAAGAAACTAGCACAAGATCTTAACTTGCAAGTGTCACATATAACTCCCTTGACTCTCAATTAACTATGCATGGATAGAGAGTATACTGAATTAGAATAGTAATTTTAAAATGTGGTAGAGGTAAAAATGGATAGAGTTCTGATAGTCTCCAAAACGCGGATGAACAGTGGAGTCTGTGTTAGCGGTTTAACGCGTGCAACGAGTAGAAGTATTCGCCTAATACCGCCTGGTCGTCGTAATCAACCCATAGATACAGCGTATGAGATTGGCCAGGTTTGGGAAATGGATTTTTATGATGTTTCTCCCACTACCCCTCCTCATGTAGAAGATGTAATTGTTACCAATGCACGGTTTGTAACTACAGTTCCCAATATTAGTGAGCTTCTCATGCAAAGGGTTCAACCTTGGCAAGGTGGGCCGCCTCAACTTTTTGACGGTCTATTACATTTTAGCAATAGTGCCAAAGGTTATGTTGCCAAGTGGAAGGGGATTCCAAATATGAGTACTGGGTACTGGATACCTGATAAACCACTAACAAAAGTCCAAAGTGAAAACAGGGTAAATTACTATTATGACCATAGGACACAAGACGGATTTAGCATACCATATGTTGGACTCTCAGAAGCAATTGACTCTATTCCTGCCGGAACATTAGTACGTGTTTCACTAGCAAGGTGGTGGGAACCTGAAGGGATGAACGAAGAGCGTTGCTATTTACAGCTCTCAGGTTGGTATCTGTAACGAAAAGAAAAAGAGCAAATCTCCTGGTCACTCGTGAGTGGCCAGGAGATTTGCTCTTTTGGAAGTTTTGCTGAAAATCAGCTTACCAGTATCTTTCCTCTTGCCAGGGGTCGGCGTGGTTGTGGTAGCCGCGCTGCTCCCAGAAACCGGGACGGTCGCTTTCCATGAACTCCAAGCCGTCGAGCCATTTCGCGCTTTTATAGAAGTAGAGTTTGGGCACGAGCAGGCGAATGGGGCCACCGTGGTCGGGTACAAGATTTTCCCCGTCATGCTTGAGGGCAATCATCACGTCATCGTCATCGAGGTCGCTGAGCGGGAGATTGGTGGTGTAGCCTGTCCAGGAGTGGGCCATAACGAATTTGGCACTGGCTAGTGGTTTCGCACGTTGCAGAATCTCGCGAATATGAACCCCTTCCCAATCATTGTCATAGCGACTCCACGTTGTGACACAATGGATGTCGGTGACGAGCTTGGTGCGGGGTAGGGCGAGGAATTCTTCCCAGGTGAGCTCAAAGGGGTTTTCAACGCTGCCAGTGATTTTTAATTTCCAGTCCTTTGGTAAACTTTTGGGGGTGCGTTCGTAGCTTAATATGGGCCACTTTTGGGTCAGGTATTGACCGGGTGGGAGGCGATCTTGTCCATCGGGAAGCTTTTCAATTTCCGCGCGCGATTTTTTGCCGAATAGTGGCATGATGCATATGCTCCTTTGATCATTATGTTTTCATTAAGGCCATACTACTACTCTGTTCATTTTCATTTGAAATGCCGCCTGCGGCGGCAAGGAAGGGGAGGGAGAACTAGGGCGCAGCCCTAGAACCCAGTCAAGGGGCGACTGCCTCTTGCATCCCCGCGTTTCAATTGAAGATTGACAAAGCACTCCTGCTCTGACCGCCTTCATGTGACAGTCCGCCTGCGGCGGCAGGGGAGAGAGGGAGAACTAGGGCACAGCCCTAGGACCCAGTCAAGGGGTTGCACCCCTCGCATCCCATAGGCGTCAAGTTAAGGAAAGCGGTACTGGCAACGAAGCGGCATTGGGAGCAGGTTTATCCCCAAGAGTGGGGAAACACTGCCATGCCCCACCCACGGGCGACCACCTGACAATTACCCACATTTTCCCAATGGATTTTGTGAAACGGCTATTGAGGCTACTCGCCACTGTTGACTCTTTCACAAGCGCATCCATCGGGACTGGCTTCTCTGGCCTCTCCCAAAAGATGTGGGTAATTGTCAGGGCGACCACAAGGGTCCCCACCTCTCATCAACCCCACTCCCGCCCCTACGAGAGACGAGAGGCCGCATCTTCCCACTTTAACTTGACGCTTATGGGGTTGCACCCCTTGCATCCCTGCTTATCGCATGAAGGGTAACAGAGCACTACTTATTTGAATGTGTAAAAACAGTTGCGTAACTACGCTTGAGAACACTACAATAGAGGTGGTTTATTCCGTCATACATCCTTACGAGGTTTGGGCATTTCGGGATGCATTGTTGACGTACATGGCACAATAGAGAAGGAAAATGTTCCCCTTCTTGTGAATACATACTGAGGAGAGACTCTGATGGTTATCTTCCTGCTGGCACTGATTGGCACAGTGATTGTAATGGCCATTCTAACGATAGGGCGGCTGGGTTTTGGTCGCCGTGAAAAGTTTAATCAGCGAAAATTCATCCCCTGGTTCGGCTGGTTTGCTCTGCTAAACTATATCATTTGTCTGGGTATCCTCTACTTCTCGGAACCGGCTTTGACTGGTCCTTTTGGGGGCTGGCAATGGTTGCTCTGGCCACTGGTGATTAGTAGTATTGCGAATCTGTTTGCCTTTGCACGTCCAGCACTTAACGTGTTGGAGGATGCCTCGGCTGTGAGCCAGGGACGTTCCCGCGCCAGTCGGAGCACTCCTACGCAGATACCGGCCAATGCGTCGCGCGGGGCTATTGCTGCCGGTATCTTTGGGCTGATCGTAGCGGGCGTGATTGGTATTGTGGTAAGTGGCTTGATTGTTGTTTTCACAACATGGTTCGATTCCAACGCCAAAGTGCTGGCAAATATTCCCCAGATCAAGATCGAAGCATCGCCGCTGTTGCCGCCAACTGATCCCAACCATATCGTGTTGGTAAGCCCGAATGTTGCATCGTACAAGGGGCAGCAGGTGCTGGGTTCTAATGGACAGAACCTTGGCTCTGCCTACAATCTAGACCCCACTGCCTACACATTGCAATCCATCAACCACCACCTGTACTACGTGGACTTTCTGGGCTACAATAACATTTTCGCGAATTTTGCCAGTTCCACGACCCCAGGGTTTGTGGTGGTAGATGCTGAGAGCCCGCAGTCAGTACCTCAGTTGCGCACGGGTTCAACTGACTCAATAGCCTACCTGCCGGGGGCCATCTTCAACCAGGACCTGTTGCGCCACGTCTACTTGAGTGGTTATACCTATGGGAAATTGGTTGACCCGACGCTGGAATTGGATGATAACTTTCATCCCTATTGGACGATTTCATTGATGCAGCCGACGCGTGGCTATACTGGAGATCAACTCAGCGAGGTGTTAATTGTTGATGCGCACACTGGCGATATCAAGCAATATTCGCCACAAAGCGTTCCGACGTGGGTTGACCGCGTAATGCCGGCCGATACGGTGAGCCAATACCTCTCGTGGTGGGGGTTGTACCACAGTGCGCCGTGGTTTAACCCTTCGGGTGCGGGCCAACAAACGCCAGCCAGCGTACCACAATTGCTCTATAACCAGGTTGATCAACCGGTTTGGCTTATTCCCATGACCTCTTCGTCTGCTAATGATCAGTCCAGTACAGGCGTCTTTCTCTTCGATACCCATAAAAACCAGGGGTATTTTTACCCGCTGAATGGTCTGGGTATTGGCAGTAATGTGAGTAACACTATTCAGTCTACCCGTGCTAATATCCGTGGGTATGCTGTAGACAGTATTCAACTGTACCAGATTTATAACACGCCCACCTGGGTGGCCATTTTCGCGCAATCGACCCCCAACGGTGACATCTATCAAGCCGTGGGATTAGTCAATGCGCATAACCTGAATGGGAGCAATGTACAGTTTGAGCCGACGCTCTCGCAAGCCCTGGTAGACTATCAACAATGGCTCGCACAGCAAGGGAATAATGGCAATACGCCGACGGGAGGAACTACGCAGACGGTGACAGGGAAAGTGTTGCGTATCTCTTCGATAACGCAAGGGAGCAATACGATTTATTACATCCAGTTGCAAGGGCAGAATGTAATATTCACCGCCAACCTCTCCCTTTCACCTAAACTGCCTTTGGTGCAACCAGGTGATATTGTTAGCGGAAC
Organism: Ktedonobacterales bacterium; assembly: GCA_038209195.1. Lineage (GTDB taxonomy): Bacteria > Chloroflexota > Ktedonobacteria > Ktedonobacterales > Ktedonobacteraceae > JBBQXY01. The sequence continues at coordinate 15,788 of JBBQXY010000050.1, forward strand.
GTACTTGAACACGGGAGCGACCTTGGAGAACTTTACTGTCTTTGACGATAGCAGCATCAAGGTGGGGAGTACGGCGACACCTACGGTAACTGGCACCCCCACATTGACCCCTACACCGACTTCAACGCCGAAACCTTAGTGCTCAAAGCGAGGACATCTGCTCTGCCCTGGGGATGGCAGTCTTTGGGGCAAAGCAGGTAGCACAGGAGGTAGTATGGTTCATTACTTCACGCGCGAAGAGGCTGAGGCCCTATTGCCGCAGATAACTGTTGTCTTACGCAAGATACAAGAGAGTCGCGCAGCGATTTTACAAACCGAGGCAGAACTGGATGCACTCCGTTTGCAGGCGGCGGGCAATGGTCATCATTTGCACGAACGGATGATGAAGCTGCAACAGGCGTTGAGCCAGCAGACCCATATACTGCGCAGTATGGTTGAGGAAGTACACAGCTTCGGCTGCGTATTAAAGGACCCTGAACGTGGTCTGATCGACTTCCTCAGCTTGCGTAATGGTCAAGAGATCTATCTCTGTTGGTATCTGGGTGAGGAGCGCATCAATTATTGGCACTATTTACACACGGGGTTGGTAGGTCGCCAACCTTTGTAGCCAACCTTTGTAGGGGTAGTGCATGATTACGATTGGGGATGCAATTGAATGGGGGGCGAGCGCCCTGGCAGCGGTGGGATTACCTAGCCCAAGATTAGATGCCCATGTACTCTTAGGTGATATCTTACAGGTCGAACGGGCCACTCTTTTTACTTATCCCGAACGCGTGCTCAGACCTGAACAAGAGCAACGATATCGACTGCTGATAGAACGACGTAAAGATGGCGAACCGGTGGCTTACCTTGTGGGGTATAAAGCGTTTTTTGGGCGCGATTTTCTGGTGGATAAACGCGTATTGATTCCGCGCCCGGAGACCGAACTGCTGGTAGAGGCTGCTCTGAGTACGATACGCAAAATGTTTGCCGCTGGGCGGACACCGTTGCTGGCCGATGTTGGCACTGGAACAGGGATCATTCCCATTACGCTGGCACTTGAGGAGCCACGCATGCCCTACCTATATGGTATTGATATTTCCTCTGATGCGCTGGCTGTCGCTCGTCTCAATAGCCAGAGACACGGGGTAGCAACACGGTTGCGCTTCCTGCAAGGCGATCTGCTCGCGCCTTTACCGGAGGCGGTCGATGTGCTCATTGCCAACTTACCCTATGTTGGTACGAAAGAAATGGATACGCTCGCTCCCGATGTACGCGCCTTTGAGCCGCATCTTGCCCTATTTAGCGGCCCTGAGGGGCTAGATCTCCTGCAACGATTTTTGGTAGAGGCACGGGAAACTGGAAAGCTCAAGGCGGAGGCCGTATTACTACTGGAAATTGGCTACCTGCAACGAGAGCCGCTCCATCGCCTTTTACAGGAACTTTGGCCGCAGGCGAGAGTGACATTTGAAAAAGATTATGCTAGTTGGGATCGCTTGCTAAAAGTGGTAATATAGTGTAAATTTGGTAGAGTTAAATAATCTGCGATGACCGAATGGATGGATGAGGATGTCGTCATCTACCGTCCAGCGTCTACTGCTACGGATGGTTAAGGAGAATAAATAGCATGTCAGGAAAAATCACATTTATTATTACTACCGAGGATAAGAGGGTTGAACAGAAGGTATATGAGGAGCATGATACGTTAATTTTTGGTCGTAATGACGACTGTCATGTGTGCTTACCGGACGATACCTACCTTTCGCGACGGCACTTTATTCTCGAAATTAATCCGCCTGATGTACGATTCCGCGATGTTGGTAGTCGCAACGGAACCTATGTAAACGGGGTAAAGTATGGTGGACGTGGGCGGGACGAGACACCGGAAGAGGGTGCAAAGCACGAACATCCGCAAGTAGATTTGCACGATGGCGATGAACTGAGGGCCGGCAAAACCTATTTCCGCTTGCAAGTCGAATCGGGTGCTGATCCTTCAGAGGCTGTAAATTGTCAGCGTTGTGGTAAAGATGTCGCTTACGAAGTTGGTGCCGTGCGGCGCGGCGACTACGTGTGCGAAGCTTGTCAAAAGGTGGCGAAAGATGATCCCGCGATGTTGCTGCTGGCCCTCTTGCAACAGGCCAAGCGGGCTGCCCAGGGAGACGGTCAAATTCGTATTCCTGATTACAACATTGAGCGCAAGTTGGGCCAAGGGGGGATGGGAGCGGTCTACCTGGTACGGCACATGAAAAATGGGCAGCGGGCAGCCTTGAAAGTCATGCTCTCCAAAGTACCGATTACTGCTAAAGAGGGCAAACTGTTCGAACGTGAAATCGATGTTACACGTTCACTGAAACACAAAAATGTGGTTGAGCTCATCGAAAATGGCGCGGAAGGTAGCATATTCTATTTCCTACTGGAGTATTGCGAAGGGGGCAGCATCTACGATCTGATGGTTAAAAATGGAGGGCGACTTGCACTCGCCGACGCGGGAAAGATGATATTGCAGGCGTTGGATGGGCTTGCCTACATACACGAGAAGAAATTTGTGCATCGCGATCTCAAACCACAGAATATTCTGCTGGGCGGCACTGCTGGCAATTGGGTAACAAAGGTGGCTGATATGGGGCTAGCGAAGAGCTTTGACAAGGCAGGCTTCAGCGGTATGACGGTGACGGGTAGTATGGCAGGAACGTTAGGGTTTATGCCCAGAGAGCAAGTGATAGATTTCAAATACTTTAAGCCGGTGAGTGATGTCTGGTCAATGGGAGCTACCTGCTACAATATCCTGACTGGTGTGTTGCCACGCGATCTGCGTAAAAATGAAGACCCGCTGGATATGATCATGCGCAATGAGATCATCCCCATTCGTCAGCGCGATTCTCACATTCCGATGGCTGTTGCTAAGGTTATCGACACTGCTCTGTCAGCTAATGTGAGCAATCGCTACCAGAATGCGGCAGAAATGCGCGATGCCTTTGCAAAGGCCCTGGAAAAAGTGAAGTAAGAGAGGTATAGCATGCTTACGCAAAAGCATTCTTCTCCCTGGGTTGTGCGTGCAAAGGGCGTGACCCATATCGGTCGCGTCCGTCCAAACAATGAAGATAACTTGTTCATCGATGAAAAGCGTGGCTTGTTCATTGTCTCCGATGGCATGGGAGGTCACCAGGCGGGTGAAGTGGCTTCTAACGCGGTTGTCTCCGTCTTGCCACCGATGATCGAGCAGTTTGCAGCACGCATTGAGACACCGTCAAGAGAGGCGTTTGAACAAGTGTTACGCGATGCTATACTCGAACTTAGTCAACGCTTGCACGACGAGAGTAAAGGCCAGATGGGTTTGCAAGGTATGGGGGCCACTGTCGTTGTGGTCTGGTTGCAAGGGCAAAGAGCGCATATGGCCCACATGGGTGATAGTCGCATCTATCATTTCCGCGATGGACGTATGGCGCAATTGACGCAAGATCATTCGGTGGTGGCGTTACTCCTGCGGCATAAAGAGATTACTGAAGAGGAAGCAAAACAACACCCGGCACGAGGCCGACTTTCTCGCTATGTTGGGATGGAAGGAGATACGTTCTCGGATCTGTATTCGGTCTCCTTGCTACCAGGTGATCGATTGCTCCTGTGTTCAGATGGCTTAACAGGGATGGTTTCGGATAGCGAAATTAATCGTGTCCTTGCGAGCTGCCCTGATCCGGGGGCCGCCTGTAACGAATTGGTGGAAATGGCGAACAACGCCGGGGGGAAAGATAATATTACCGTACTGGTCATCAACTTCGATAAGCTGCAGAGCATGCCGGAGCAACCAATGACGTCGGTACCCCAAAGTGTACTACAGCAATTCAAAGGCTCCGAGCAACAGAGGCCACCGGAGCAACCCATAGTTCCTGAACAACAGAAAATGCTGCAGCAACCAAATTTACCTGAACAGCGAGAAGCACTACAAGCGAGACGATCAAAACAGCAGAAAGGTGATTTAAGGCGGGCAAAGTTATTATTTGTGCGTCCTGGAATCCAGAAACACAGCAAGGCTGATGGACGACCGGAAAAACCTTAACAACCCAAGATAAGCATTTTTACTGATGAGATGTGATAAAGGTGCTAGTGATTTGCGTTTTCTTTGACAGAGGCATATAATCGATCAAATACGCGGAGAAAGGGATTCTCCGGGCAACTGTGATTGATCATCTCTGTAGGGTAGGAGCTAACGTTATGGTACAAACTGGCATCGTAGCTGTACAGTTGTTGTTTCTCATTCCTCCATTCCTGCCTGATGCAGTAGTTTTGTTGATTGGTGGCGGCTGCGCATTTCTCTTTGCGTATGTGCTGACTTTTGGGGTGCGAGCATTCTGCTATAAAGTGGGTTGGCTCGACTATCCAGCAACACGCCGCATACACAGTAAGGCTGTGCCGCGCCTGGGCGGCGTGGCAATGTTCCTGGCTTTTATCTTTGCCTCACTCTTGTTTTACACTCCTGGCTCTACTAACGAGGTTATTATTTATTGGCTGCTGTTAGCAGCCTCGACACTGATGGTGTTGGTTCATGCCTATGATGACGTATTGGGCTTGAAACCTTTGCCCAAAATACTGGCGCAAACGCTGGCCGTGCTGATTATCCTGGGGCCATGGGGTGGTGTATTTCACGGTATTCTGCTTTTTACCTTCAATAACCCCTTTGGTAGAGCGGTGATGCACCCTGGCTTGCCGTGGTACTTACAACCAACGTTGTTTTTGTTCGTTCATCCACCTTCGCCCGATATTCAGCCAGCTATTAGCTTTATTGCTATTCCAGCTATCCTGCTCACCTGGTTCTGGGCCGTAGGTATGATGAACACGGTGAACTGGATCGACGGGATGGATGGGTTGGCGGCTGGTGTGGTTGCTATTGCCGGTTTGTTTATTACGCTGATCAGCTTTATGTTGGGGCAACAGAGCATCGCGGTGCTGGCGGCGATCTTCACAGGCTCAGTGCTTGGGTTTCTGCCGCATAACTGGAATCCGGCAAAGATTTTTATGGGGGATACCGGCTCAATGTTTATGGGGCTGTGTCTGGTGGTGCTCTCGGTGATGGGCGGTGCGAAACTCGCCCTGGCCTTGATGGTGCTCGGAGTGCCGATTCTTGATGTAGCCGTGGTAATCATCAATCGTGTGCGCCGCCATCAATCTCCTTTTCATTATGACAAAACTCACCTCCATCACCGCCTGATGGCGACAGGTTTGAGCGTCAGGCAAATTTGTTACGTGATTTATGGCTTATCGCTGATCTTTGGCTTATTGGCCCTTACACTATCAGGAGCGGGTATACAGAATGCACACTTCTTAAAATTTGTGGGTGTTAGCCTGGTAGGGATAACCATGGCAGCGATGATTATCTGGATGGATTATCGGCAGCGGCAACGAGGAGTTCGCATTAAGTTGGGGGGTCCCGACCCCATACCTCCAACTGGCGAGGTGACGAAAAAGGGTGCCGGCGAAGATGCAGCGAGCACCCTGGCTGAACACCCCATTGAAGAAACGCGGGTTGTTGAAGAACCTAGCCCACCACAACCTGATCTACCACAGCAGAAGAAGAAAGCGCACTCATCAGCACGGCTTCCTCTGTAAACATACGTTTTAAGAAATGCCCTGTATAGGACTGCTCGTTTTCGGCAACCTCTTCCGGCGTACCCTGGGCAATGATGTAGCCGCCGGCATCGCCTCCCGCTGGCCCCAGATCAATGAGCCAGTCGGCACTTTTAATGACGTCCAGATTATGCTCAATCACCACGATGGTATTTCCTGTGTCAACGAGCTTCTGAAGCACATTGAGCAAACGCTCGACATCCGCGAAATGCAGTCCCGTTGTTGGCTCATCGAGAATGTACATCGTGCGTCCGGTCGCGCGGCGGGACAGTTCTGTCGCTAGCTTGACACGTTGTGCCTCACCACCGGAAAGTGTGGTGGCGGGTTGTCCCAGGCGCATGTAGCCAAGCCCAACTTCATTTAACGTCTTCATCTTGTTGGCAATCGAGGGTACATTGGCGAAGAAGGTCGTGGCCTCTTCGATGGTCATGTCCAGGATATCGGCGATCGTCTTGCCTTTGTAATGGATTTCCAGAGCCTCGCGATTATAGCGTTTGCCTTTGCATACTTCACAGGGAACATAGACATCGGGCAAGAAGTTCATCTCGATTTTGACAATGCCCTCGCCCTTACAGGCTTCGCAACGGCCTCCCTTCACGTTAAAGGAGAAGCGACCGGGTTGATAGCCACGGATCTTCGACTCCGGTACCTGCGCGAACAGCTCACGGATCACCGTAAAGGCGTTGGTGTAGGTCGCGGGATTCGAGCGTGGGGTGCGCCCAATCGGCGACTGGTCGATATCAATCACTTTGTCGAGTTGGGCTAGGCCCTCGATAGCATCGTGCTTGCCAGGTTTGTCGTGCGCACGATAGAAAGTGTGGGCCAGCTTGCGATAGAGGATATCGGTGATCAATGTACTCTTACCCGACCCTGAAACTCCTGTGACGACGACGAACTTGCCCAGCGGAATTGCAACATCAATATTTTTCAGATTGTTTTCGCGCGCACCCTTGATGGTGAGCGCATAGCCGCTGCCAGCTCTGCGTTGCTCTGGAAACTCAACGCGTTTGCGCCGCGAGAGATAATCACCGGTGAGGGAGTTGGTGTTGGCGACAATCTCGTCATAGGTCCCCTCTGCCACGACCTCGCCACCGTGCTCGCCCGCGCCAGGGCCAATATCAATGATGTAGTCAGCCGCTCGCATGGTGTCTTCATCATGCTCAACGACGAGCAGGGTATTGCCCAAGTTGCGCAAGCGCACAAGGGTCTTAATTAACCGCTCATTGTCGCGTTGATGCAGACCAATACTGGGTTCGTCGAGGATGTAAAGGACACCCATAAGACCTGAACCGATCTGGGTTGCCAGGCGAATACGCTGTGCCTCCCCACCAGAAAGGCTGGCGGCAGCGCGATTGAGCGTGAGATAATCCAGGCCGACATCGACCAGAAATTGGAGGCGTGCGCAAATTTCTTTGAGCACTTGCCGGGCGATGAACTGCTCGCGCTCGGTTAACGTCACCTGTACGAGTGGTTCGTTCGGGTCAATAACAGCCAGTGGGTCGCGCTTTACTGGATTTCCGTTGCCATTTTTCTTTTTGCCATTGCCATTGAGCAGCGACAAATTTTTCGCTGGCGTGGGAAGAGCCTCGGTTTGATAGCCCAATTCCTGGAAGAAGCGTTGTGCCAATACAATGGAGAGACGCGTGACTTGCACGATGTTGCGCCCTCCAATGGTTACCGCCAGAGCTTCCGGTTTGAGGCGTGCGCCGTTGCAGTCTGGACAGATACGGGCGGACATATAGGCTTCGATCTCTTCGCGTATTGTTTCGCTCTCGGTCTGCTTATAGCGACGGTTGAGGCTAGGAATCACGCCTTCGAAATTGATGGTATAAGTACGTGTATTGCCGTGCTGTGGTTTGTAACGAATGGCAATTGGGTCGGGTGAGCCATACAGCATCATCTGGCGTTTGTCTGCATCCAGTTCGCGCCATGGCGTATCCAGGCTAAAGTTATATTTTGTTGCCAATGCTTCCAGGATAGAGGCGTGCCATTGACTTCCGTTGACCATCTTGCTCCACGGGGCGATGGCGCCTTGTTGCAAGCTCAGCTCAGGATGTGTTACAATGCGCTCAGCATCAAGTTCCATTTGCGTGCCCAGACCTGTGCAGGTGGGACAAGCACCATGGGGGCTATTAAAGCTGAAGGTGCGCGGCGCGATTTCTGGCAAACTGATGCCACAATAGACGCACGCGGCCTTCTCTGAGAAAAGAATCTCTTCGCCATCAATGATCGAGACCAGCACAACTCCGCTACCCAGCTTGAGTGTCGTCTCTAACGAATCAGAGATACGTTGCCGGAAAGCAGGATCGACATCCTCGTCCAGTGGCAGCAGGGCTTCTTCTAGCGCTATGGCTTTATCTTCACTGTCGGACGTGGCATTGACATCATACAAGGAAGGCCGTTCCGCTACCTTTTTCAAAGCTGGACGCTGTGGCAAGGGAGAGGGAGCGTCCTCTCCAGTATCGGCGGACGTGGAGAGCGGTTTGCTGGTTTTCTGGCCCTTACGGATAACCAGACGGTCAACTACGACCTCAATAGTATGCTTTTTCTGTTTATCGAGGTCGATTTCATCGCTCAGGTCCATAATGGTGCCGTCAACGCGCACACGCACATAGCCAGCACGGCGCATCTCTTCAAAGATATTCTTGTACTCACCCTTACGTCCCTGCACCAGGGGCGCGAGTAGCATGATGCGCGCTCCCTCAGGGAGGTTGAGAACGGCATCAACGATCTGTTGGATGGTCTGCTGGCTAACCTCGCGCCCACACTTGGGACAGTGCTGGTGCCCAATACGGGCATAGAGTAGGCGCAGATAGTCGTAAATCTCTGTCACCGTGCCCACGGTCGAACGTGGATTATGCGTTGTCCCTTTCTGGTCGATAGAGATAGCAGGGGAGAGTCCATCGATGTGGTCAACATCTGGTTTCTCCATCTTATCAAGGAACTGACGCGCATAAGCTGAAAGCGACTCGACGTAACGGCGTTGGCCTTCGGCAAAAATGGTGTCAAAAGCAAGACTGCTCTTGCCCGAACCAGAGAGGCCGGTAATGACGACGAGCTTGTCGCGTGGTATGGTCACATCAATATTTTTAAGGTTGTGTTCGCGCGCACCGCGAATAATAATTTTATCTTGAGGCATACAGCAGAATCACCCATCCCACAAATGGATAGCCCACAGGCAAAGGTTCTCTTTTCCTTGCCAAACCTGTGAGCTAGCAATTTTTTGATACAAACGTTCGATATCATTCGCTATTATACAACGAGAATTGGCAAAAGGCAACGAAACGAGTCATTGAGTACCCATTACGGGTATCTTGATATGAGAACTCATATATAATAACCATATATAATAACAAGAGAGCTATAGCCTTTATTTCCCACGGGCCTAACGTTATTGGTTAACCATGAGTGATAAAGATACAACTTGAAAAGTATATGAAGGAGCTTGCTTCTAGCAACTTCTGATGGTACAGTTAAAATAACAGGTTTTGGAAAACTATTGGGAGCGGTGTATGCATATAGAACTTGATTTTGAGAAGCGTTATCGCTTAGTGCGTGAGGTGATTGAGACAATTGTGCTCACGGTATTAATGTTTCTAGTTATTCGTCTGGCGGTGCAGAATTTTAATATCCAAGGAATGAGTATGGAGCCATCATTACACGATCAGGAGCTGATCTTGGTTGATAAATGGTCCTACTTGTTTCATGCTCCTGCTCGTGGCGATGTGATTGTCTTTGTGGCTCCTCCCCATCCAGACCAAGACTACATCAAACGCATCATTGCTTTACCAGGGGATTCGATCACCATTCGTGATACCACGGTGATCGTTGACGGTGTGACATTGAACGAGACGTATGTCGATCCGCATCGCCAGGGCAACCTCTATGCTTATAAGACCATCTCCAACATGGTGGTGCCTGCCAACGATTACTTTGTGCTGGGAGACAATCGTGTGGGGAGTTCTGACTCGCGAGACTGGGGTTTTGTGCCGCGTGGGAATATTATTGGTCGAGCGGCACTGGTCTATTGGCCACTTGGGCTGAGCAATGATGGACTCTTGCCTAATGAATCCACCGTCTTTAACAACGTTCATCAAACAGTTACAGCACCAACCTCAGCGCCAGCCTCTCAGCAGGGTGCTCCCACCTTGAACGTAGATGGCATGCTGCTGCTGGTTATGCCCGGTTTCTTCGTTGTGTTCTCCCGTACACGCAAGATGTAGTGATGCCCCTTGTGGGCATCACTACATCTTGCCCAGCGCGCCATCAAAGTTTCTGGATAAGCCTTAAGGAAGTGCTGGTAGCGTAGGTCCTGTACCTTGCGGCCCGAAGACCAGGTCTAGTTCATGATCTTTAAGCTGAACGGAGGCAATCGAATGGTTGATGCGCTGTTGAGCATCAGCCAGGTGCCGATTTGCCAGTGCTGTGACCTCGTCGGCGGTGAGAATGAGTGACGCGAGGCCCTCGATTTGTACATTCGTGACGACCAGTTTTCCTTGATTAACCTGAGGTACGGCGGTGACTGCACTGGAAAAGCCAAAAACCGTAAATTGCATGCGCATCTGACTCGAGGTGATCTGAATTTGCATATTTTTGACCAGGTCATTGGGTGAAGACTGCAATACAAGGAGATTGTTGAGCAGCGTTTCTGTAACGGGTACTGACGTGCCAGCCGGTACTGCTGCCACTTGCACTGGAATATGATTGACGGCATCCGTTAATGCGCTATCGAGTTTTGACTGTGCCAGGTTATCCAGATAGGGACGCGCCACCAGGAACCAGCCGCCACCAATAAGGATCAACAACACGACAAGTGTAATTAAGGCCCCTGGCAAGCAACCACGCCGTTTCTTCCGTGGACGCTTGGGGGTGTCTGTGTTAGAGAATGTGCCAACGTTTGCATCTTGTCGTTCGCTTTGCAGGTACATTGGTTGTTGCGGAGGTAACGAGGGCGAGGTTGGTGGTTGCGACCATTGCGTTGGCAAAGAGGGTGAGGTTGGTGGTTGCGACCATGGTTGTTGCTGCGTAGGTTGCAATGACGGTGTTTGTTGGTAGATAGGTTGGGTTGGCGGCTCACTTTCGAATGAAGGAGCCGAGTTATTGGACATGGGTTGAGAAACGGGAGTACCACATTGTCGGCAAAAACGCGCGTTTATTTCCAAAGGCGCGTTACATTTTGTGCAGTTCATCGACAACCACCTTTATTTCTTCGTTTGTGTTTGGCGTCGCTCTTTTAGCCCTACAAGACTATAGTATATGCTGCTTTTGTGCGTTCGTCTATGCAATATTTCATTGATTTAATGTTGAGCTTAAAATTCGCGTTGTAAAATTTCGTCCATCGAGGCAATGATACGCTGGCGCATAACAGGATCGCTATTGAGCGTTTGTGCTACTTGCTCAATCAGCGTATGCTCTTGTGTCGTGGGAAGGGAATAACCATATTGTTGGTGAACAGCAACGGCAGCGGCACTAAGAATCTTGTCATCGTCGTTCATTTGGCGTGGTGGCAGAGGTTGTTTATTGTATTCGCTGGTGGTTCCCGGCGGGCTAGCGCCTGCAAGCGGCTTTACCCCATCGGCTGTGAAGGCGACCTCCGAACCAATCAGGTGTGCTGAATGGGGGGTTGCTCTTTCGATATGAACCACAACTGTCTGTATAGCCTCATCCAGTTTGGTGATGGTACCTTCCAGGTAGATAACTTCAGGTGCGCCCCAGAAGACGCGTTCACCTGTATGGAGGATCATATGTTTATACTCCGCTTCAATTTCAATAGTGTGTGCCAAGTTATATTATTGTATACGGGGAAATGGAGCGAGAGTTTCTAATTCTCGCCAGTTACGGAAGTTGGCAGCAAGAACCTCTTACTTCCGCTTCTCGCGAGATGGTCTTTGTCTGCCAGACACGCGTTTAGCGACCCTTCAAAAGTATCAAATGAGGACTGATTGCATCCTCTTTACATGGTATAATTTGACTAGTACAGTAAATTTGTCAAGAAGGGGAGCTAGCATGACAAACTTGGATATTGCGCACCTGCGGCTTCACAACCAACTCATTTCCCAGCAAATGTTTGAAAAGCCAGGCGATGTGGTGCAGTGGTTGGGTGCTGTCCAGTCCCAGGATTACGGAGCGGCAAAATGGGCGGTTGGCCTGCGCCTGCAAGGTGCAACTGATGTCGATATTGAGCAAGCGCTTACTGATGGGGCTATTCTGCGGACCCATGTGATGCGACCAACCTGGCATTTTGTCGCGCCTGGCGATATTCGCTGGCTACTTGCGCTCACAGCTCCGCGCGTCCATAAAGCGAATGCCTATTATTACCACGCACAAGGCTTAGATGACGCCATTTTTACGCGCAGTCATGATGCGCTAGCAAAAGCACTGCAAGGTGGCAAGCAGCTTATGCGTGAGGAACTGGTGTCAGTGCTAAAACAAGCCGGTGTGGTGACTGAGAACATGGGATATATGCTGATCATCATGCATGCTGAATTAGATGGTGTTATTTGTAGTGGCGCGAGACAAGGCAAGCAATTCACCTATGCCTTGCTTGATGAGCGTGTACCAGCAACCAGGGTGTTAGAGCATGATGAAGCTTTGGCTGAATTCGCTCTGCGCTACTTTACGAGTCATGGTCCGGCGACGATACAAGATTTTGTGTGGTGGTCGGGGCTGACGGTAGTCGACGCACGAGCGGCTCTCGCCATGGTGACACCCCAACTTCTGCACGAGGTTGTAGAAGGTCAGACGTACTGGTTTTCGGCGTCTATGCCTTCAACTTCAGTTGAGCCGTCGGCGAAAGATATCGCTCAAACGGCGTGCCTGTTACCGAATTTTGACGAATACACAGTTGGCTATAAAGATCGCAGTGCTGTGTTTGACGCGTCGCACACAGAAAAATTTGACCTGCGCGGCAATGTCCTGAACAATATCCTGGTACTGGATGGTCAAGTTATCGGAACCTGGAGGCGTACGCTGAAAAAGGATGAAGTCATTATCAATCCTAGCTTCTTTGTTCCTCTAAGCGCAGCCGAGACTTGCGCCTTTGTCGCAGAGGCAAACCGCTATGGTACATTTCTAGAGAAGTCTGTGCATGTCACCTGGAAGGTGGTGTAGCATTTTCTTTATTGGGAGCAAGGCAAAGAAAGGGCAAATCCAATGTCAACGGAAATCGTGAAACCGAAACCTGGACGATTACGTCTTGAAGCGATTGATGATTCTCTCAGGACCGTCGAGCAGCATTGGAGCGAGATTGATGACGAACTGGATCGAAGAGGAATCGGTCGCAAGGATACACCTTTTGATGCACTTCTGCGTCTGAGAATGATGAGTGCTTATCAGTATTTGGATGAACTGCTCGCACAGCCGATGAGACCGTTTTCAAAAGAAAGCATCAAGCATATGTTGGTGCTGAATGAGAGAGTACATTACGGAACCGATAAACAACTGATGGCTGAGTATAGCAAGGCTATACATGCGACGACTGAAAAGTTCTATCAACACATCGGTCCGATTCAAAAATGGTATGAGGAACACAGCAAACGGGGGAATCATCCCTTGAAAATAGCGGCTGAAATCTATGTGAGCATTCTGGGCTATCCGCAGTTGTATATTGAGGGAAACCATCGAACGGGTTCGCTGATCGCGAATTGGATCACGGTCTATAACGGCTTTCCGCCTTTCATCTTATCGGTTGAGAATGCAATTGCTTACTTTGCGCCTTCCGCTGAAATTAAACGTTTTGTGAATAAGTCAACGTGGCGTGGACAGGCCCATCTTCCAAAGTATCGCAAATCATTTCTCACATTTTGGGAAAGCCATATTGACAAGCGTTATCTGAGCGAGGAATCATGATGAAGGGCAAATGCGCGGTTTTTTCTTGATGGCGGCCTTAGTTTCACTCTGTTGTTAAATGTGGTATCTTATGTATGCTCTGTTTGTCATTTTTGTCACTACTTTAATTGAGCACACCCATTTTTATAAGAGGTATTATTACGTACTGTTATGCATGAGAAAAGTATACTAACGCTGGAGTATCCTAAAATCCTGGCCAGAGTGGCGAAAGAAGCTGCTTTTTCGGTCAGCAAAGAATTGGTGATGGAGCTTATGCCATCACCGGATATAGAAGAGGCGCGGCGTCGCCTTGCCTATACCACAGAAGCCTATCATTTGCTCGATTTACAGGCTGATGCCAGCGTGCGTGGGGCGCATGATATTCGTGCGCAGTTGGCGCGTGCCGCTCGTGAGGGTGTGTTGACTCCTGCTGACCTGATGGAGGTGTTGACGACGACGCAGAGCGCGATCCATGTCTCGCGTTTGCTGGATAAATTGGATGCTGAAGAGTTCCCATTGCTGCATCGGCTGGGTGGGGATATTCCGCTGCGTCCACAGATTGTGCGGCGCATTGAGGAGACGATCAGCGAAGAGGGCGAGGTACGCGATACGGCAAGCTCGGCACTGCAAAAGGTGCGCTTCGATATTCGCGGAGCCAACCAACGTTTGCACGAGCGACTACGCACGCTGGTAAATGATTTTGGTAGCGCGTTGCAGGAACACATCATCACGATCCGCAATGATCGCTATGTTGTGCCGGTCAAGGCGGAGAATCGCAGCCAGGTGCGTGGCATTGTCCATGACCAATCTTCTAGTGGCGCGACCGTCTATGTAGAGCCGCTGGTAGTGGTGGAGCTGAATAATAGACTGCGGCAATTGCAGATCGAGGAGCGGCAGGAGATTGAGCGCATCCTGCGTGTGCTTTCGCTGGAAATTGGGCATGAGGCGGAAACGCTTAAGTGGGCGGTCGAGCTATTAGCGGAATTTGACCTGCACCTGGCGAAGGCGCGTTATGGGCGGATGACGCGTTCGACGGCGCCTGTGCTCAACGACGTGGGGCGTATCGATCTGCGCAACGCTCGTCACCCACTATTGACGGGCAAAGTCGTGCCGATCAACTTCCACTTGGGACGCGATTTCTACATGGTGGTGATTACTGGCCCCAATACGGGTGGTAAAACGGTGGCCTTGAAAACGGTGGGTTTGCTGACCTTGATGGCGCAGGCGGGAATGCATATTCCAGTGGACGAGCATTCCGAGGTAGCGGTGTTCGAGGATATCTTTGCCGATATTGGTGATGAGCAAAGCATCGAGCAGAGCCTGAGCACGTTCTCATCGCATCTCAGCCGCATTATCGAGATACTGCGCCAGATCGAAGCCGAACAGGAGCGCGATACACCAGAGATTCGTGGAAAGCTTTCCGAAGAATTGGTGAGCAAAGGGACGAAAGCGCCGCGCGTGCTGGTGCTGTTCGACGAATTGGGAGCAGGTACCGATCCTAGCGAGGGGTCGGCACTGGCTCGTGCCATTCTCACATTTTTGCAAGAGCGGCACATTACGACCGTCGCAACGACGCACTATTCGGAACTCAAAGCGTTTGCGCACGAGCAACCCGGTGTGGTCAATGCCTCGGTCGAGTTCAACATCGAGACGCTTTCCCCCACCTATCGTTTGAGTATTGGTCTGCCTGGCAGAAGCAATGCGCTAGCTATTGCTGATCGGCTGGGTCTGGATAAGCGCATTATTGAACGAGGGCGTGAATTCCTGGGCAGCGAGGGTGTGCGTATGGAGAATCTGCTGGAAGGTTTGCAAACCGAGCGGAAAGGGGTCGAGGACGAGCGTTTCCATCTGAACATGGAGCGCACCGAGGCCGAGTACCAGCGGCGGCAGCTTGAACAGGAACGCCAACAACTGGAAGAGCAGCGCGTGAAAATCCTCAACGATGCCAGAGCGCAGGCCAGTCGCGAGTTGGATGACGTGCGTACCGCCCTTTCCAAGGTCAAGGTGGATGTGAGTAGGGTGAATATGACTCGCGAGCGATTGGGTGAATCGCGGCAGCGCGTGAATAGTCTCGAAGAGAAGGTCGCACCACTTCCGCTGCCACGCCGTCCCAGCAAGAGGGTGGAGACGCCGCAGGAAGAGAAGCTGGAAGGGCCACTGCGCATAGGCGATACGGTACGGGTGCTGAGTTTTGGGCAGAATGCTGAGCTCCTGGGCCTATCGGCAGATCGCAGCGAGGCTGAAGTGCAGATGGGTTCCTTGCGCACCCGTGTCAGTGTGGATAATTTGGAGCGCGTCAGCAAACGCCAGGCTTCGGCTGAGGAGCGCGAACGGGCGTCAAGTGGGCATGGGACACAGGGGGGGCAGTCATCGGTGGTGGTGCCGCGTTACGAGGATCGGCCCGAAGTGGCGATGCAGCTTGATATGCGTGGCTGGCGTGTCGATGTTGCGCTGGAAGAGTTAGAGACCTACTTGAACGACGCGGCTATGTCGGGCATGTCATCCGTGCGTATCGTTCACGGGAAGGGAACTGGCGCGTTGCGTACTGCGGTACGCCAACAACTCGCCCATCATCCTTTGGTCAAGTCCTACACCTCGCCCCCCCCAAACGAGGGCGGCGACGGCGTGACTATTGTGAAATTGAGTGTGTAGGGGTGCCTGTTCACTTTGCTAACTTAGGCAAGGTTCAATATGGACGAATGGTGCTTGACAATTTGACCAGTCACACGGTGTCATTCTGAGCGAAGCGAAGAATCTCTCGTGCCACGGAGATTCTTCGCTTCGCTCAGAATGACAAGGCTGAACCTTTCTGTTGCGATCGACCGCGAGATTCTTCGCTTCGCTCAGAATGACAAGGCTGA
>JBBQXY010000051.1:0-31640 GCA_038209195.1 Ktedonobacterales bacterium
TCCTCCCGGTTGGGGCCGCGGGGTGGGTTTTCTTTGCTTCCTTGGGTGGGGGCGCGGGCCCCCCCCCCCCCCCCCCCACCTCCTGCTTTTTGGCTATGGAGAGGACACCAGATGAACGGGAGGCGATGGTGCCTCTCGTTCAGGTAGGAGGCCGTCAGCCCTCCTGCTCTTCAGCGATGGAAGGGACGACCAAAGGAAAAAGGGGCAGACATTTGGAGAGAAGGCCTGTCATCCCGAGCGCGAGCGAAGGATCTGGCTCGACGGGCGCAGGGATCCTTCGCTCGCGCTCAGGATGACACCCAGAACACCACGTATGTCCGCTCACGGGCAGTCTTTTCTCCAAACGTCTGAAAAAGGGTTGGTTTATTTGACATCTTTGGCTACTTTCTGCTATAATCCATGAGCAATCACGCCCGACGGACAGTCGGCATTTTTTGTAGAAGTTACCTGTTGCCCGCCCGTTTCAGGGCTGACACATAAAAACACACTCAGACAGACGTTTCGGGGAGGAATTGTACTCACATGCCCAATAATGCCGCTGCCGAAAAACGCATGCGCCAGGAGACAAAACGACGCTTGCAAAACCGCAGCATCAAATCAGTTGTCAAAACACAAGTAACCAAGGCTCGCCAAGCTATTACCACAGATACCAGTGCTGACGCTCAAGAAGCTGTTCGCGCCGCCGTGAGTGAACTAGATCGCGCTGCCAAAAAAGGGGTTATTCATCCAAACAACGCTGCTCGCCGCAAATCCCGCTTGATGAAGCAGCTAAACGCAAAGTAAGAATTCACTCACAGTGCTTAGCTTCCTTTCCAGTATTTTGCTGAAGCTGAGCAAAGAGAACACAGGAGGTGTAGAAGGATGGCCGACAAACACGTCATAACCAAGCCCGCCGGGCAAGCGTTACTGACAGCGGTCGAGAACGCTCAGTTTCGCAAAGATATACCAGAGATTAAATCAGGTGACACCGTTCGCCTGCAAGTAAAGGTCGTCGAGGGTACCCGCGAACGCCTACAGCCCTTTGAAGGGGTCGTGATGCGACTGCGTGGCGGTGGTGCCAACGAGAACTTCACCGTGCGCCGTATCACTCACGGAGTCGGCGTCGAACGTACATTCCTACTCCATTCACCGCGCATCGAGAAGATTGAAGTGCTGCGCCATGCCCGTGTGCGTCGCAAGCAACTCTATTATCTGCGTGGCTTGACTGGTAAGGCTGCACGTCTGAAAGAACTGCGCCCTCTGACCAGCAAAGAGGTTGCGGCAAGAGAAGCTGCCAAAGCCGCGAAAATCGCCAGCACCAATAAACCCAGTGTTAGCGAATAAGCAGGCAATCCCAACATTAGCAGAAGAAATGGCCCTGTATGAGCAGGGCTATTCCTTTGTTGCCGGCATCGACGAAGTCGGGCGTGGATGCCTGGCCGGACCAGTTGTGGCTGCCGCGGTCATTCTCCCCCTCAGCGACGAAAATCTCGTTTCCCATCTGGTCGGGGTTAAGGACTCGAAACAAACAACCCCTCAGGCGCGTGAACATCTCTACGAGGTAATCTTACAGCATGCGCTGGCAGTCGCGATTGGGATGGGTTCTGTTGCCCTCATCGACGAACGCAACATTTTGCAGGCCACCAAGCATGCCATGAAAGCCGCCATCGCCCAACTCTCTACCGCTCCCCAAGCTCTCTTGCTCGATGCCGTGCGCCTCTCCGACATCGCCCTCCCACAACGCTCGATCATCAAAGGCGACGCCCTCTGTCTCTCCATTGCTGCCGCCTCCATCATCGCTAAAGTCACCCGTGACCGCCTCATGCTCCAACTGCACGAACAATATCCACTTTATGGCTTTGACCATCATAAAGGCTATGGCACGCCCGCTCACCTGGCCGCTTTACAACAATATGGCGTTACCCCGTTGCATCGCACCACCTTCTCTCCCATCCGCGAAATGCTCTTTGGCCTCTTCACTACAGTCGGGCCGGACGCCCACTAGGGGCGTCCCTACAGGTCAGGATTCCTTATCCCTTCACATGACGATTGACAATTTACTAGTACAGTTTTTTGCTTAAATGCATGTACAAAAATATTACTTCTTCTTACATCCACAAATCTTTTTCTTGCTACTTCGTGCCATTTAAATACTTACTGCAATTTTATATTCTTTAGTACTTATGGTATAGCCCGTTATATCTATGTTTTTCGATGTTTCATAGTGTTTCATCGAATATCATGAATAGTGTGTTATGCTCCCAGTGTTCCCTCATTTGACTGACTGCGAACCTTGGTGTCTGCAAATGTTTTTTGCTGGGAGCCAATTTGGATTAGCACTTTTAAGAAAGAGGATTTTGTCCAGCCGAATCCTCCTAGCTGAGGATGGCAGCTCAAATCTTGTTCTTCATTTCTCGCACGAGAGAAGAGGTAATCCAAAGAACGCGGATGTCACACATCGAAAGAGAGAGATTTTGCGGTTAGCACATAAAAGCTGGAACGTAATCCAGCAACGAAAAGTCGTTAGTGTAGTAGTAAAGGTGAACCTTGTAGTAATTCTTAGTGTGCTCTTTTTGGGTGTTTCATTGGGACTGAACACCAAAGGAGCACACGCTGAAAGTGCAGTTACGCAGCAACAGCACACGGAGCAAGTTGCGAACTCGTCAGCAGTCGGTTCCTCAAACCCGTACCCTTATCCGGCATGTACATGGTGGGGCGATGAGCGTTATCATGAGTTGCATGGTGTGTATGTGCCATGGACAACAAATGCCAGTGCTTATGAGTGGACTGCGCGCGCCTTGCAGTTTGGTTGGCATGTATCCAGCCAACCATCGCCAGGAGCAATCATTGACTTACAGCCATGGGTGCAAGGTGCTTATGGGTATGGGCATGTAGCCGTAGTGGAGCAAGTATTGAGTGATGGCAGTGTGATCGCCAGTAACATGAGTTGGGGGTATAACCCCTATAGCGTTGTCTACTGGCATTTTTACCAGGGATATGGTGTAACATTCATCACGCAGTAAAGTAGTAACTCAGGTAATTAAGTAATTATGACATCCGCAAAACAGCAGCGGCCTGTCTCGAAAGAGGCAGGCCGCTGCTGTTTTGCGGATGATATGCTGACGCGCAGGTAGTCAGCATGTGCTATACTCAGGAAAGGAAAATAGCCTGAAAAAGGTGAAAGTGAAAGCATGCCTGAATATATATGGGGCCGCAACCCCATTGTAGAAACACTCCATTCCAAGCGACCGATCAAACGCATCCTGTTGGCAGAGGGACAGCGTGAAGCTTCTGCCCTGGCGGTGATTGTGCAAGAGGCCACGAGAAGACACGTCCCCATCGAGACGGTGCCACGCTCTCGCCTCGATCAGCTCAGTCGCGGTGCCGTCCACCAGGGGTGCCTTGCCGTGGTCGAAGCGCGTTCCTACGCCACGGTAGACGATATCCTTGCCGAGGCGGAACGCAAAAACGAGCCACCCTTTCTGCTCATCCTTGACTCCCTTCAAGATGTCAATAACCTCGGGTCCTTGCTGCGCACCGCAGAGGCCGCAGGTGTGCATGGAGCCATCATACCAGAGCATCGAGCGGCTGAGGTCAACGCCACTGTGATCAAAACCTCGGCGGGGGCAACCGAGCACCTGCTCATCGCGCAAGAGACCAACCTCACGCGCACGATTGAATTCCTCAAAAATCAGAATATCTGGGTTGTGGGCCTTGCAGGTGAAGCGAAAACCTTGTACAACGAGGCCAATTTGACTGGTGCGCTCGCTCTCGTCGTCGGCAATGAAGGCAAGGGCATCAGCCGCCTTGTACGCGAACATTGTGATCTGCTCATCAAGCTGCCTATGCGCGGGCAGGTTAACTCTCTCAACGCTGCCGTTGCCGGTAGCATCGCCCTCTACGAGGCGTTACGCCAAAGAGAAAAAAAGGTGCTCCCTTGACCGTCGGCCAAGAGAGCACCTTTTTTACCACACATTTTACATCGATAGCTTCTTAAACACCACCTCTGGAATACTTCTCACCACCAACATGATAGGACGCCAGAAGCCTGGCAGGTAGACGACATCCTTGCGCCCCTTCATCGCCTGGTAAATGCCCTTCCCTACGACACTCGGATTGGCAAAGAGCAGTCCTTTCTTTAAACCAGCCGTCATGGGGGTATCTACCGTGCCTGGCTTGACCGTCACTACTGCGACGCCAGATTTACTCAAGCGATTGCGCAGTCCCTGCAAGAAAATGCTCACCGCGCCTTTGGACGCCCCGTACACGTAGTTACTCTGCCGCCCACGATCGCCCGCCACCGATGACACTACCGCGATACAACCGCGCTTCTGCTGCTCGAAATAATCAGCCAGAATCGTCAGCAAGGAAATTACGCTGGTGCAGTTCGTCGAAAACTCTTTCAATGTCTCCGCCACACTACGCTCGCACTTCTGCTGATCTCCCAGCGTACCATGCGAAATCAAGACCATATCTAAGCCATCCAGCGTTGTAATCGCTGTTTCGATCATCTCTTGATGCCGCTCAAACTCATTTACATCCAGCACAAAGGTCTCAATACGCTTGGCCCCACGCACCTGTAAATCATTGCCAACATCATTGAGTTTGAAAGCGGAACGCCCCACTAGAAAAAACTCTGCGCCATCCTGCGCAAAAAACTTGGCAGTTTCATGGGCAATCGCTGATGTTGCCCCAATAATCAAAATTCTCATACCCTCACCAATTTTTCAGAATGACTCACTCGCCGCCAGAAGCTGGAGGAAAAGTGAGGATCAACATAGCGCGAAAACTCTTCCCAACGCGGGAAAAAGGCCTGGAAATTCTCGGCACTCATCCGTGCATCCTTGGCTGGATAGACCGCTCCACCGCTTTCGCGCACAATCTTATCGAGATCGTCAAGCAAACGGAGCGTCTTCTGGCCGCCATAGGCGAAATCCAAAGCCAGCGTAATGCCTGGTCGTGGGAAAGAAAGCATGCCCGGCGATTGCACAGAGCCAAAAGTCTTGAGCACCGTCAAGAATGAACCTTCGCCCGAACGTCGGATGCGCCCCAGGATAGCGCGCATCGCGCCAAAGTCATCCTCAAAGGGCACGACAAACTGATATTGCAAAAACCCACGTTTCCCGTACATGCGGTTCCAGTTGTGGATTGAGTCCAGCGGATAGAAAAACGGCTCATAGGACACCACTTTATGGATGTATTTCCGCAACTGCATGTGAAAAAGCAGTTCATTAAACGCTTTCACGGTGAACTTATTTAAGACAAAGGATGGAAAATCAAATGGCACAGCCAAGGGCAACTTTTTCTCGGCGAGTTGTTTGGGGCGTTGCCTGGACTGATCGTTATTGCCGCACATGAAAATACCACGGCACAAGGCATCTCCACCAATGAGGATATCCACCCAGGACATCGAATACTCATACTTTTTGTCAATTTCCGCGGAGACCTGCACAAATTCGCTCAATGACGAAAATTGAATATGTTCCATATCGATGTACGGGTTTACAATAGGTTTGAGTCGTATTTCGGCCCATAAGATAACGCCGGTGAGCCCTAAACCGCCAATCGTCGCCTGAAATAGCGCGGTATTTTCTGTGGGAGAACACACCAAACGTTCGCCATTCGAGCGCAGGAGTTTGAAACGCAGGACGTGGCAACCAAATGTGCCCGCTTTATGATGGTTTTTGCCATGCACATCGTTCGCAATCGCCCCACCTACCGAGACAAATTTTGTGCCAGGCGAAACAGGAATAAACCAGCCCCGTGGAACTATCACTGACAGTATCTCGGCCAGCGAAACCCCGGCCTCGCAGCATAAAATGCCCTGCTCCTCATCAAAGGAGATAAAACGTCGCAAATGGCTCATATCCAGCGAGATGCCATCCTCGTTCAAACAGCTATCGCCATAGCTGCGCCCGTAGCCATAGGGAAGCACGGAGCGTTCAAATTGACTCAAATCCGGTAGCTCGCTGCGCCAGAAAACCTCTTCCACTCGCTTCGACTTTACTGCCGGGTACCTGCCCCATGATTGGGGTTGTTTCATATTCGTTTCAGAAGACATAGTTTATGTATACCTCTATTTTTGCTGTTTGTAACCGTGGTCAATGCCTAACAATTGTTTTGGTTCACTTCATTTAACTGGCCGCCTTCGGCGGCAGGGAAGGGAGGGAAGTCTAGGGCACAGCCCTAGAACCCCGTCAAGGGGCGGCAGCCCCTTGCATCCCTGCACGTCACATGAGTCTGGTCAGAGCACTATACTATATATAACGGAATATAATGAGAGATAGCCACCCTATTAGCCGAAAGGTATAACCACTATGCACGTCGTGATCTTCGCTGGCGGTTCCCTGCAAGCAGGAGAGGCGGTAGATAAGGCCATTAGCAGTGCCGACCTTGTCATTGCAGCGGACAAAGGAGCCACTACGGCCCTTGACTATGGTTGTACTCCCGCCATCATTGTTGGCGATCTCGACTCGCTCGTCGGCCCCGCCTTGCAACAAGCGCGTGAATACCAAAGCGAGATCATTCAGGCAGCCGTCGAGAAAGATGAAACCGATAGCGAATTAGCCATCCAGAGTGCCTTGCAGCGAGGCGCAACCACTATCACGCTACTCGGAGGGCTGGGGGGGGCACGCTTCGATCACACTATGGCCAACGTGCAATTACTCGTTGGATTCGCGGACATACCGATACGCATCATTGATGGCCCTGCGGTGTGCTGGCTGCTCCGTGGCCCCGGTCAGTCCAGTATTGATGGACATGTTGATGATTTAGTGTCTCTGTTACCGCTCACTGCCGAAGCAACCAATGTCCAAACGCAAGGACTCTATTATCCCCTGCACGGCGAGACGCTCAGCTTCGGCAAGCCGCGAGGGGTCAGCAACCACCTTACGCAAACTTCCGCCAGCGTCTCCCTCACCAACGGCCTGTTGCTGCTCATCCACACGAATAACCAGGAACTTCGTGAGGATTGATACCTCTGTTGTAAAACTCACTGCAAAAACTGATTGGTATAGAGGGCAGCAAAATTCAGGATACGTACTGGCTTGCCTGAGGCATCATCAACACCGCCCGAATTGAGGATAAACTGTGGATAGCCATGCCATGCTGCTGCATTCTGTAATCCCCACTTCCGACCAGCGTCAGCGTAGCGCGGACTCAGAAAATCCTGGCTTGCCTGCACCAGCCCAGGATCGGGGAAGGTGCCAGGAGCCACATTATCCAGCAACATTTGTGCGGCCTCGTGAGCATGGGTACGAGCAAATTCATAACCACACGAAGTAGCCGTCATAAACTTATGCAGCAAGGCAGATTTGTGGGCAATCTCCGCTGGACTAGTGATCAGGTTCGGTGTATAGTAGTCCGCGATGCCATAATTGGTGATCGGGAAGACATTCAGCTTTATACCCTGT
Source organism: Ktedonobacterales bacterium (assembly GCA_038209195.1). GTDB lineage: Bacteria > Chloroflexota > Ktedonobacteria > Ktedonobacterales > Ktedonobacteraceae > JBBQXY01. The sequence goes on from JBBQXY010000051.1 coordinate 7,392, forward strand.
CGCTGTGCCTGGATCACCTCCCACCCCTCGAAAACCCAGGCGAAATCAATACGGTGTGACTCCAGGGCTTGCATGGTATCGACATCTAAGGTGATATTGGTGAATTTGCCTGTACCGCCATCCTTCTGGATAATCTCACCAACTACCGGCCCTTCATACGGTGCGCCAAAGCCACCATATACTTTGCCATCCAGCACACCTGGACGGTTCAGGCCAGAACTTGCCAGAGTCACCAATGCCGAGGTGTTGTGCTGAATAATTGCGGCAATCGAGACCACCGGTTGATTAACAGCCGCGTCCGCGACAATGCCTTCGGTAGAACTGACTCCCACATCGGCCTTGCCAGTACTCACCAGCACATCCGGCGAAACACTGGACGAGTACGGCAAAAGGTGCAAGTCAATCCCTTCAGCCTGATACCATTTCTGGGCCAAGGCCACATAAATGCCAGTGTGGTTGGTATTGGGCGTCCAATCCAGAGCCAGATTCATGGTTGTGAGTTTCTGGTTGGCTGAGACCTTCAAAGTTGAGCAGGGGGAGCCAGCGACTGTCTTAGCAGTTACACTAGACCCACTGGAACCTAGGGCACGCTGTTGCCACAAGAAAGCTCCCACCACTAGCACCAAGAGAAGCACCGGTATCCCGATACTTAACAACATTCGAGAACGCTTATTCATATCTTTTCCCTCTATTTCGTGCCATAGCCTGAATCACGACCTGCCATCGCACCGTGATACCACGGCAGAGCAAGCCGCTCAATCACCGAAACTAACCCGAACAACAGTAAACTAAGCAGCGCTGTCACCAGTATTGCCGCGAAGACCTGAACCGTAGCAAACGAATTCGCTTCGCGCTGCATAAAGATACCCAAGCCCTTCTCCGCGCCAACGTACTCGCCAAATATTGCTCCCGTCACACTATATGTCGCGGCAATGCGCAAGCCAGAGAAAAAAGATGGCAGCGCCCCCGGCAAACGCACCAACCAGAGCATCTGCCAGCGCGAGGCATGCATACTTTTCAGTAGCTTCAGCAGTTCTGGCTCTGCTCCCGCTAAGCCGTCAGCACAAGCAACGGCTATAGGAAAGAAGCAATACAGCGTCACCACCAACACCTTTGGCTCCAGGCCGTAGCCGAACCAGATCAGCAGTAAGGGGGCCAGTGCGATGATGGGGATCGTTTGCGTAATTACCAGCAAAGGATAGATGGCACTACGTATCCAGCTTGAAATATCGAGCAGCACCGCCAAGACCAACCCTAACAGCGTTGCGGCTATGATGCCCAGAACCGTCTCTAGCATCGTCTGTACCGTATTGTCGTAAATGATGCCCCCATTCGCGAACAATACTTGCATTACCGCGATGGGTGCAGGCAGTACCTGCGAACTGATATGTTCAGCCTGGACAGACAACTGCCACAAAGCCAAGAGGGCCACGGTCAATACAAAAGCGGGCCCATAACCAGCTAGACGGCGCAGTCTCATTGTTCTTGCTCCTTCATCAATAAAGCTAGCAGTTCCTGCTCCAACTGCACCGCCGCTGCCAATGCCAGATTTTCCTGACGGCGGGGGCGCGGTAAATTCACCTCCACCACGCGCAAAACGTGGGCAGGTCGCGCACTCAGCACGTAGATACGATCAGAGAGCAGGATCGCCTCGCGTACATCGTGTGTAATAAAAAGCACGCTGGAATGGAACGTTTGCCACAATTCAAGCAACCACATCTGCAACGAGAGCCGTGTCAGCGCGTCCAACGCCCCAAACGGTTCATCCAGCAATAAAAAAGCGGCGTTAAATAGCACGGTACGAAGGAGAGCTGCGCGCTGTTGCATGCCGCCAGAGAGCATCGATGGGTAACTCTGCGCGAAATCTGCCAGGCCAAAGCGTTTGAGCAGTTCACGCGCCTCCGCTTGTGCCTTTGGACGTGGTATGCGCCGCACATCCAGGCCCAGCATCACGTTCTCCTCCACCGTCCGCCACGGCAATAGCAGAGGTTGTTGGGGCATATAACCAGCCTTACCAGCCCGTGCCGTGTTCGCGTCACCATCAATAGCCACCATACCCGCGCTGGGCTGCTCGATACCCGCCACAATCGTGAAAAGTGTGCTCTTTCCACAGCCGCTAGGTCCAATTACTGTCACGAACTCTCCCGCTGAAACGGTCAGATCAATCGACGAGAGTGCTGCCACGCTCTGACGCCCATGGCGATAGACTTTAGAAACATCCTGTACTAACAGTTTAGGGGCTGCCATTCTCAACACCTCTATGGAAGCATGTAATCATGTGCTGTCAATCAATCAACACGCAAAAAGGCCGCAATCCTGATCTATGGAGGATTGCGGCCTTGTGCTTAAAAAGCATGCATGAAATCAAGCCGTTTGCCGCTTCCCTCCGCTGGTACTATCCAGATCAGGTTCATAGGGTAGCAGCACGCCCGTTGCGTCTGCCTCTCAGCCATTGGCTCCCCTAGCAGCGATATATTTATGCGTATTCCGACAGATTAATGTGCATCAAGTAAAATCTACACTTATTATAGCGGATATGGGAGGTACTTGTGAAGAGGAACACAGCGAGTACGAGGGGGACAGCCAGGGCTTCTCGTCCTACCTGTGAAAACTTTGTGAATGCGTTGTAAAAACAATGTTAAAACATGCATCGGCGTAAAACGAATTATTGGTATATACCGTAATTACTGTAGAGGAGGTTATGAGAAACATTATCTCTACAATACGTCTTTTTTATGGTTCAAAATGTTAAGCGTCTATATTAGCAGAGGAGAAAAAACAAGCCTGATTCCTGTTTGTTGTTCATGTCATGCCATTAATTGGACGAAAGTCAAAGCAAGGGGTAAAAAACCTATGATTACTCGAAGGCCCCACCGTCGGCAACATCATCCAGGCTGCCTGATGCGTTTCATATTAACAATGTTCTTGCTGTGTGTACTAATTTCAGGCCTGATGATCCTGGCAATTAGTTTTATCGGGACACCTTTACATGATGAAATGCAAGATTACTTTGTGCTTGGCTCAGGAGACAAAGTTGCAACGGCATGTTTCCTCAATTCAAACGTAGAAAACAAAGTATGGGTCTACTTGAGACAGTATAACACCCATGGAAAAGCGTCTCTTACTGCACAGCTTGTGAATGGTAACGGTATACGCTTACAAACGGCCACCCTCAACTATCAGCCGTATATGCAACTCGTTGGTTTGCAATCTGGCATCAAATTGACACTTCTAAAGGCTTATTACGAGCATACGAACAATGTGCCAACAATACAGCCTACCTCTATTCTACTAAATGGTGGCAATGATGCTAAGTTTATACAATTGCAGAGCAATCCCTCTCCCGGCGTCACAGCTACTCTCAATGACACGTTTATGCCCCCAGTTGATGGGAAAACATATGACATTTACACGACGACTAGTGGACTCACCTACCGTCTTGCGGCAAAGCAAATTAAATCCTGTGCCATCTACTAATGCGTCCTCATGCGTCCTAACGACTCTTGTTGCTCAACCAATGCAACGCAGTCAGGTTCATGGAACCTGACTGCGTTGCATTTTTCAGCCCGCCATTTTAGTAATCTAATAGATTTACACAAATATTGCATGCAAAATAACTTCCAAATTTACCACAATCATGCTATACTAATTTCTATTGCCTAAGATATTTTCTCTTGCCTCTGTAGTGCGTCTCTCTTACTTTTACGCTTACTATTTACTTCTTGAGGTATGAGGTAATATTATGCAATTGAGAGGTCATCAAATTGGTCAGTATCGCATTCTCAACTTATTAAAAAAGGGAGGTATGGGTGAAATCTATCTCGCGGAAGAGGAGCAACTACGGCGTCAGGTCGCCATTAAAATTATTTGGACTGACGTTTCCCATTACGATGACCCTCAGAAAGCACGAGAAGCAATACGCCTATTCCTACGCGAAGCACAAACATTGGCCCAATTCGATCATCAACATATTTTACCCATTTTTAGTTCAGGGGAAAGCGATTTTCAGGGCGTCTCATTCATGTATCTGGTAATGCCCTATCGCTCCGAGGGTTCGCTCTCAGATTGGCTCCAAAGGAATAACTATTTTGAACGTATTTCTATTTGGGATGTTGACCATATCTTACAGCAAGCGGCAGATGCGCTTCAACACGCGCACGATCTGAACATTATCCACCAGGACGTTAAGTCCTCCAATTTTCTCGTCCACGGAAAAGCCCAATTCCTTAGTCAACTAACCCTACAATTAGCGGATTTCGGCATCGCTCGCTTCATGACAACGACCAGCAAGTCGCAGGAGGTTCGCGGAACGCCGCTCTATATGGCACCTGAGCAATGGGATAACCATCCCCTCCCCGCTACTGACCAGTACGCACTAGCTATCATGGTCTACGAACTGCTGACCGGACAATCACCCTTCCCTGGAACCAATAGAAATCAGTTATGGCATCAACATTTCCATACGCAACCACCACCTCCCAGTACCATCAATCACAGCCTTCCCCAAAATCTTGATGCAATCATACTCAAGGCACTGGCGAAAGCTCCTGAGGATCGTTTTGCTTCAGTGACGACATTCGGCGACACGTTCCGCCAAGCCATACTATACAGTAATCATTCCCCTACATTACGCACACGCAGTCTGGTAGCTGAAGCTATCTCACCGCCACATCCAGTTCCTCCGCTAGAACGAACGGTTCCTGTCCATTACCGCCCCCCTTCTCCTCCGTCTGATCCCCCTCGGCGACATTGGGGTATAAAATTCCTGCTTTTGAGCCTTGTACTCATACTTTTAGTGACAAGCGGTGGCCTACTCTACATGACTCGTGCTTACCAACAAGGTGTCATTAGTGGTTTGACGGCTACGGCGATGTCTCAGTCTGCCGCACACAACCTCACTGTGAGTGGCAATCAAACTGAAACGACAAATGCCAACGCCAACGCCGCAACCACCGTTTCTGCACAGGAGACCAGCACCGCGAATACTACCTCTGCGAATGCTACAGCGACGCAAGCATCCCTGATGCAAACGGCAGTAGCAAAGACCGCCACCGTGACCAGGATTAATGCTGATAATGCCACGGCCACGACCTGGGCTGGTATTACCACTGGCAGTGGTACACTTATTTTCGATGACTCACTGCAAAGCCCCAATGCAAAGAGCAATTGGGATGTCAGTGTAAGTGGCCACAGTGACAATTCTTGCTCATTCTCAAATAGTCAATACCACGCGAGCGTGAATCAAACACAGGACTCGATTCAACCTTGCTTCGCGCAAAGTACTGATTTCACCAATTGCACCTATCAGGTCATGATGACGATCATCAGTGGCAGCCAGGGAGGTATGGTCTTGCATGGAAATGAGACCAATGGAACATTTTACTACTTCTATATTGATACAAATGGCTCATTTGGGCTTGCGCTCTACAATCACGATGTCTTCCAAACAACATTGACAACGAATTACAGTGCGGCAATATATAAGGGACTGGGCCAAGCAAATTTGCTCACCGCCGGGATTGTGAACAACACGTTCAGCCTTTATGTCAATAAAACACTGTTGACCACTTTCCCAGATAACCAATCTGATCAAAGCATATTCGGTCATGGTCAAATCGGCGTCGCAGCGGAAGCCATCGGTGGTCAAACTGACGTTGCCTTTACTAATGCTCAAGTCTGGCAAAAGTGAGCACAAACACCATAGAAAGGTGTTCCATAGTATATTTTCCTCGTTCAACTTGTATGTTATACTAGAGCTATCGTGAAGAGCCGTGCTTACGCGGTAAATCCTTGTAGAACATACATCTTAAGCGAGGTATATTTATGCCACTTGAATCTTTGCAAAATGGACGCTATCGTATCCTACGCCCACTCGGCAGTGGCAGCATGGGCGAGGTTTACCTCGTTGACGATACCCGTATAAACCGCCAAGTCGCCATCAAAGTCATTCGCACGGAAGCTGCTCCCTATCCCGACTCCAATACGACGCAGGATGCCGCACGCCTCTTCGAGCGCGAAGCCAAATCTATTGCGCGCCTGAATCATGCCAATATCTTACCCTTATTCGATTTTGGCGAAGAGATAGTAAATGGCACACCGTTCACCTATATGGTTATGCCCTATTGTCCCGATGGCTCGCTGGCCTCCTGGCTGCAAGCGCGCAACCCGGCGCAGGCACTCTCATTACAGGATGTGGCGCACTTTCTGCACCAGGCTGCCGATGCCTTGCAGCATGCCCACGACAACGACATCATTCACCAAGACGTTAAGCCACAAAATTTTCTCTTACGTAGCAATAAAAATGCGAAGTTGCCTGATCTCCTGCTTGCCGATTTTGGCATTGCCAAATTGACGGCTGGCACCTCTGGGGCGAGCCAGGCTATTCGCGGCACACCGATCTACATGGCACCCGAACAGTGGGAAGGCCAACCGGTACCCGCCTCCGATCAATATGCCCTTGCCGTCATGATCTATCAACTCCTCACTGGTCGCCCACCATTTCAAGGTGGTCCCGGTCAAATGATGTACCAGCACTTTAATGTCGCGCCCCAACCGCCCAGCAGCATCAATCCCGCTCTCAGTAAAGATATTGATGCAGTAATATTGCGTGCTATGGCGAAACGACCACAGGATCGTTTCGCGAGCATATCCGCCTTTGATCAAGCCTTCCAGCAGGCGATGGCATTAGATGGGCCAACGATGTTGCAAACACAGCAGTCAACTGGAGGCGATGGCATCCAGGCAACCCTGGCTATCAGTACAATCGAGGCGGTAAATGGCACGAGCCGCACTTTGACACTTTCCAATGGGCAGCGCATTCGCGTTGTAGTCCCCCCTGGCATACAAAACGGCCAACTGCTCAGAGTAGCAGGGCAGGATGAGACAGGCAGCAATAGTAACATAACCATTCCTTTGCTGCTCACCATTGCCGTGACCACAAGCGATGCCAACTTCCCGTCCATCCCCGTCAGTGGCGATAGAACATTTACCGGCGGTATCGGCTCACCACCTGTCGATTTCAATAGTACTGCCCAGAGCGATCACCCTACCTTCATTGCTGAGGCAGGCAGAACAACCGTCAGTAATCAGCCGACGATCTTATCCGCTAATGCTGATGACACGATCAATAATAATCCTACTGTCGCGAACTACCCTGCCGTTTTGCCCAATATGGGTAGAAATACACTACCACCAGAAGCATATGCCAGTGGTGCTAACTTTAACAACGCGGGTAACGTGGGTAATATAGGCGCACCGCCATTGCAGCAAAACCCCATACCGCCCCAACGGCGCAGACGCAACACTATCGTGACCTTGCTGATCATTATCCTGGTCTTACTGATTCTTGTTGGTAGTGTTGGCTTCGCCTTTTCCTACTATGCTGGCAACAATGCCACTATTGTCGCCAATGGTACCTCCACTGCGCAGTCGAATACGGCAACATCCCAAAATAACGGCACAAGTAGCACCCAAGGCAACGACACGGCTACCGCGACAAGCGCGTTGCAAGCTACCGCCAATGCCCAGGCCAGTGCCACCGCCAATAGCCAGAATAAAACCAACGCTAATGCCACCGCTACCGCTAACCAGCTAAATAATGCCAATGCTACTGCCACTGTCGTTGCCCAAAACAATAGCAATGCCACCGCTGTAGCTGCCACGCAGACAGCCAACGTGACACCAACAACATTCACCGTGCAAAGTATCACGATGGCAGTCAACCCAACGTCTATCGCTGGCACCGCTTGTGGCACGTACGTTACCGTTACCTACACGGCGACATTCGTCGTTCCTGCTAATAGCCCCGGCGGCACGATACAATTTTCCTATACGGTGAATAATGGGCGTGGCAGTTCTAATGCCAGCGTCACCTTCAATGCTGGTGAGACATCCAAATCTTACTCATTCACGTGGGCCGGCAACCTGCCCGCCGACCACACCTACCCCGGCATTGGTGAGGTGATGACCAGCAGTCCAAACCAGGTCACTTCACAGGGCATTCAACCTTCTGGTCAATGCGTGTAAAAGAGGCGTCAGAGTCAAGGTTCAAGGGTGGCTGAGCCACCCTTGAACCTTGACTCTGACGCCCTACTTCTGTTGAACTCAATTCCCAATAATACATTGACACTTAACTCATTTTCTCTTACACTCTACTCAGAACAACAGCAGAGAGGCGACCACCACATGAGAACTCAATCCAGCGACACCAGTCCTGAAGCCGAACGCGTACAAATCGAATTGATACGAAATGCGCCATCGACAAAACTCTTTGGCCTCGTTCGCTCATTAAGCCAAAGCATGATACAAGCATCTAGGGACACTATTCGACAACTTCATCCAGAGGCTAGCAAAGAAGAACTTGACATTCTTTTTGTTGAACTTTACTATGGCCAAGAACTAGCAAATCATGTGCGGACAGCTATAGAGAGAAGAAAAATACATGAGTGAATTGAATGCTCCAGATATTTTCATGGCTACTGAGCCTATTGTAGAAGCATTGGAGCAATTAGGCGTTGCATACCATATCGGTGGTTCTGTAGCAAGTTCTATGAATGGTATTCCACGTCTAACTATTGACATTGATATGATTGCAGATCTGAAATTGCAGCACGTTCAACCATTGATCAATCGGTTAACAACCCGATACTATGTAGACGCTGATGCAATACGAGATGCAATCAGGCGCAAAAGTTCGTTCAATGCCATTCACTTTGACACAATGCTCAAGGTTGACATCTTTATCCCTAAAGCCCGCTTATTTGACCAGGAAGAACTACATAGAGTTCGCCTACAATCTCTGATGAAGGATGCACGACCATTCTACATTGCCTCACCTGAAGGGACCATCCTCAATAAACTTGAGTGGTACAAAATGGGTGGTGGTGTCTCCGACCGTCAGTGGAATGATATCCTCGGCGTCCTCAAAGTCCAAGGCACCAAACTTGATATAGCCTACTTGCATCGCTGGTCGGCTGCTTTAGACGTTGCTGATCTATTAGAAAGAGCATTGGGGGAGGCTGGTTTGGTGGAGGGGAAATAAATATAAGACTGAATTCTCTTCCCCATCCTCTACTGTTGTGCTATACTATTTTTCAATCGACCGTTACACTTCCACGGCACTACAAATATTTATTGCAGGGGTAACGTATGTTAGCCGAACGAACAACTTTGGGGCGGTATCGTATTGTCCGTTTCATTGGCAGGGGTGGCATGGGCGAAGCGTATCTGGCGGAAGACACCCATCTCAGGCGACAAGTCGCTATCAAAGTAATCGCTCCCCAGGCTGACTCGCGCAAACTCACAGAAGCACTACGCCTCTTTCAGCAACCATAAGAACGACGCATCGGCCTGGAGCGTGGGCATCTCGTAGCGGCGAGGGTTGAGTTGGGAAGCACGCTGTCCGGGGGATAGGGAATGGGGACGCGTTTCCCTTGCCCCACCCACGGGCGACGCAAGCGTCCCCACCCTCCTCCACACCACTCTCGCCCCTACGAGATGCCCACCTCTCCACACCATAGGTTGATGCCCATTCTGGCCGATAAATCGGCGGTGGGCGCGATAAATCGGCCCCTACAGGGCGTTTATGGCTACCGACCTAACAAAAATGCGAGCAAACTGTTTGCTGCTGGGCCGGCTACGGAGAGTACTGTTTGGGATACGAAGAAGATTACGATCAGGGCCGCGGTTGTGAGAGCCAGGGATGTGCCGAGGCTATAGGGCGTGACGATGCGATCCTCTTTGAGAGGCGCGTCAAAGTACATGACCTTTACAATGCGTCCGTAGTAGATCAGGGAGACGATGGTATTTATCAGCGCGACAATGACCAGGGCGGTCAACCACCCGCCTTCGAGGGAATGACCAGCGCCGATGAGGGCTTGTCCTTCGCCCCAGGCAGCTGTGAAGATTACAATCTTACTGAAAAAGCCCGCTAGGGGTGGAATACCTGCCAGTGAAAGCAAGCAGAGTGCGGTACACAAGCTTAACAGGGGCGCACGTTTGGCAAGGCCGCGGAAATCCTCGATGCGTTCGCCGCCTGTGGCATTTGCCAGCGCGATAATGCCAGAGAAAGCTCCCAAGTTCGTGATGACGTAGACAAAGATAAAGAACAGCACGGCAGTATTTCCATCCGACTGGTTACTGGCGAGGCTTGCCAAGAAGCCAACGAGGATATAGCCGGCCTGCGCGATACTGGAATAGGCCATCATACGCTTGATATTGCTTTGCACGGCTGCGACTACGTTACCGAGCGTCATCGTCATAATGGCCACAATCGAGATTACGATGATTAGAGCTGAGATATTGCCGAAGCCCAGGCCACCATCGATGAAGACACGGATTAAGGCCGCGAAACCTGCCGCTTTAGAGCCAACTGAGAAAAAGGCCGTCGCTGGAGTTGGCGCACCCTCGTAGATATCTGGTGCCCACATATGGAACGGCACCGCTGAAATCTTGAAGCCAAAACCCGCGATGATCAGCACACCAGCCACTAACTCCATAACGTTGCCTTGTAAAGAAACAATCACGTTGCCGGTATGGATACCACTTTTGATCAATGTAGCAATGCCCATCAAGTCAGTTGTGCCTGTCAGGCCGTAGAGCAGGGCAAAGCCGTAGAGCAAGATGGCGGACGACATCGCCCCCAGCAGTACGTATTTCACAGCCGCTTCTGCCGAATGCTCGTTGGAGCGCAGCAAGCCAGCCATGACGTAGAGCGGAATGCTCGTCAGTTCCAGCGAGATATAGATGGAGATCAACTCTCCAGTACTCGCCATGAACATCATACCGGTGACAGAGAAGAGCAAGAGCGTGTAGAACTCGCCGTCCGCTCTGACATATTTGCCGACATAGCTGTAGGACGACAGGAGGATCACCGCCGCGATGATCAGAAAAATGATTTTGAAAAAGATAGCGTATTGGTCGACCACCAGCATGTTAAAAAATGCATGGTGGGCAACCGAGAAGTCCAGCGACAATGCTTGCGAGATGGCAAAGGCCATGGGCACAATGAGCCCCACCAGTGCGACCGTCACCGTCACGATACGCCGCTTGGTGAAGAGGTCTACGACGAGCACCACCAGCGCAAGGATGGTCAAGCTTAACTCTGGCGCGAGCAGATAGAGATCAGATACATGAAACATACAATAACTCCTTAACCTTAACCTCAATCTCTTCTAGTGTTCTGTTGATCTTCATTTGACAGGCCGCCTTCGGCGGCGGGAATGGGAGGGAAGACTAGGGCGCAGCCCTAGAACCCCGTCAAGGGGTTGCACCCCTTGCATCCCTGCTTGTCTCTTAAAGATTGTCAGACTACTAGCGCGAAGCCGTTATTCTGACTACATCGGAAATATGGGTCAGAATATGATTCAGGCTGGGGGTAATCACGTTGACTAGAAAGCCGGGATAGACGCCTACTAAGACAATGACCGCCGCTAAGGCGAAGAGCGGGATAGTCTCGCGCAGGTTAGCATCCGGCAACCAACTCCACCGGGTATTAAACGGCCCGTAGAAGACACGCTTGAGCATCCACAGGAGATACGCCGCCGTTAAGATCATCGTAAAGACACAAATCGTTGTGATGATCGACAGGCTTTGGAAGCTACCAGTAAAGGCCATATATTCCGCGACAAACCCTGCCAGACCTGGTAGTCCGAGGGAGGCCAAACCCGCGAAAGTAAAGAGCGTCGCCAACATGGGCATCTTTTTCGCTACACCACCAAAGACAGCGATCTCACGCGTGTGAGCGTGATCGTAGATCACACCGACGCTAAAGAACAGCATGCCCGTGATGATACCGTGGCTGAACATCTGGATCGTCGCGCCCGTTAAGGCGGCCATGCCAAAGGTATTGAGCGTGCCGTGCGTCAAATCAATCGAAGTTGCCGCAGCCGCGACGCCGAGCAGGATGATGCCCATGTGACTCACACTGGAATAGGCAATGAGCTTCTTCATATCCGTCTGTACAAGGCAGATACCCGCGCCATAAATGATATTGATTACGGCGAGTACAGCCAGCCACGGCGCGAATGCATTCACACCAACGGGAAGGAGCGTGAAGCAAATACGTATGAGGCCGTAGGCACCCATTTTCAGCAGGACACCAGCCAAGATGACGCTCACTTCCGTGGGGGCATCTGTATGGGCATCAGGCAACCACGTATGGAAGGGAAACATGGGAATTTTGACCGCAAACGCCAGGAAGATCAACAGGAAGGTGAGCAATTGCAAGCCCATGGTCACGCCAAAGATATTGATCGTGCCATTGAAAAAGTGCGTCGCGAAGTAGGGCATACTGGCGGTCGCCACACCATGATTGCTGACATTCGTAAAGTAGAGCAGCAAGATACCTGCCAGCATGAAGACACTACCAAAGAACGTGTAGAGCAGGAACTTCCAGGCCGAGTAGATACGTCCGGGCATACCATGCTTGATGGCTTCGTTGCCCCAGATACCGATGAGCAGGAACATGGGGGCCAGTTCGACTTCCCAGAAGAGGAAGAAGAGCAGCAGGTCAAGCGATAGAAAGACGCCCATGACGCCAGCTTCGAGGATCAGGATCAAGGCGAGGTATTCTTTGACGCGTACTTTTTCCCAGCCACCAATGACCGCCAACATCGTCAAGAGTGCATTCAGGATCACCATCGGCAGACTCAGGCCGTCAACACCGAGAAAATAGTCGATTTTGATGGTAACGGCACCAGCTTTATAATTAATCCACGACAATTGGACCGAATCTTTCAGGTCATTGAGGTTACCAAAGCCGTGACCGTCGCCCAAGATGTGAAAGAAAATAATCATAGAAAGCACAAAGGTGGCAGCCGCAAAGAGCAGGGCTAGCCAGCGTGCTATCGACTTGGGAGTAGCCAATACTACCAGTGCGCCGATCACTGGCAGTAGGATAAGCCAGGTGAGATCATAGGTAAATATCACAGTTTTATCCCTTTATTTCCTTGCTGTGCGATGCGAAAGCTACGGTAGTTTTCATAGCGCACGGCAAGGAGGTATTACTTGAGAACATTGACCAGCACAATGACGATTGCCGCTAAGACCGCGACACCGCCAAAGAACCCAACCATGTACGACTGCACTCTGCCAGTTTCCACATGGCGCAGGTCGCGTCCAAAGGTTGTGACGAGGCGCGCCACGCCATTTACCAGGCCATCGACAACGTAGGTATCGAAGGCTTGCTCGATATGCGAAAGACCGAGCACCACGTAGCGGATGAACAGGTTGTACAGATCATCAATGTAGTATTTCCTCAGCAGGATGCGATGCAGCGTGCGCAAGGTCGCGTTATTCTGTACGTACTCGCCAATACTCGCGAATTCAAAGCGCGTGTAGAGGGTGTATGCCCAGGCAAAACCTAGTAGGGCTACAATCACGCCAACCCAGGTCTTCCAATCGCTGAGAATGGTACCCAGGCTCAAATTTGGTGCCCCTGGCGTAAGATAGCTAAAGAAACCAAACCAATAGCCGGCAATCACCGCGGGAATCGCCAACAAGATCAAGGGAATAGTCATCGTCAACGGCGACTCGTGTACCACACCAGTACCGCGATAGGGTCCACCCCACAGTCCACCAAGTGCTCCGCCTTTGCCACCAAAGGCCAGAATATAGGCTCGTAGCATGTAAAAGGCCGTCAAACCTGCGGTCACGAGGGTAACGACCCATAAGGCGTAATCGCCCTTGTCAAAGGCCAACCCGATAATAGTGTCCTTGCTATAAAATCCCGCGAAGAAGGGGAAACCGGAGATCGAAAGGGTAGCAATCAACCAGGTAAAGGCGGTGATCGGCATGCGCGAAGCAAGGCCACCCATCAAGCGCACGTCCTGTACCTCTTTATGCATGGCATGATGGAGCCCATGCAGTACGCTACCGGCACCAAGGAAGAGCAGGGCCTTAAAGAACGCGTGCGTGAAAAGATGGAACATGCCAGGGCCAGGACCATATTCACTACCAGCCACGCCCAAACCAACAAACATATAGCCAAGCTGGCTAATCGTCGAGAAGGCCAGCACACGCTTGAAGTCGTATTGCACCAGTGCAATCGTCGCGGCAAAAATAGCGGTGATGGCACCGATCCAGGCCACTACCTCAAAGGCTGCTGGACCTGCCGCAGCGAAGAGTGGGAAGGTGCGCGCCACCATGTACACACCCGCGGCAACCATCGTCGCCGCGTGAATCAGTGCGCTGACAGGGGTGGGGCCTTCCATAGCGGGTGGCAACCAGACATGGAGTGGGACTTGCGCCGACTTACCAATCGCGCCGCAGAAAACCAGGATCATTGCCACTGTCAACAATGTCTGGTAATGGTTATGCGCGATGAAATTGTACATCACACTGAGGTGATTATTGGGATCAGTTGACTCCAGGTCGGCGAAATTAAAGGTACCTGTGTTCACAAACAGGATCATGATACCAATCATGAAGCCGACATCACCCACGCGCGTCGTAATAAAAGCCTCGATGGCGGCACTTGCTGGCGCAAGGCGATCTTCCTCCGGCCTAGCCCTTTTATTTATCCAGAAGCCAATCAGTAGGTACGAACTGAGGCCTACCAACTCCCACCCAATGAAGATGACCAAGAAGTTTTGCGCGAAAACAATCACGAGCATAGAGAAGGTAAAGAGCGAGAGGTAGGAAAAGAAACGCGCATAGCCCGCCGAATTTTCCATGTAGCCCTGCGAATAGAATTGCACCAGCAACGAGACCGAGGTCACGACGACCAGCATCGCGATGCCCAGTTTGTCCAGGTGGAATGCTATATTATAGCTGGCGGAGCCCAGGGCCAACCAGGTGTAGGAAAATACACCATCGGAGAGCTTGTCAGAGGCAAGCGAGATCGCTCCAGCAGAGTCGAGCAGTAAGAGCCAGGAGTAGATGCAAGCTACTGCCATAATGGCGATGCCAAGATAGCCGCTTACTTTCGCCCCCATGGTCAACTGTGGAACCTTGGGGTCTTCGTCATCCTCATACCCATGCTCATCAGTGTGCACTTCGCCGTCGGTGCCATGCTCCTCTTCAGCGGCAAGTGCATGACCATGGTCGCCAGGTGCAGCTTGTGCTAATTCCGTGGCAACGCGAGGTCGACTGAGCATATCCCAGACTCTCGTCCCGAAAATAATCACCGCGAATGAGAAGAGCGGTGCGAACAAGATCAACCACGAATACGAATACAATGCCATAGTGTTCACCACTTCATCATATCTATTTCGCCAACATCCACGGTGTCGCGTTTGCGGTAAATGGCAATAATCATTGCGAGGGCCACCGCCGCTTCTGCCGCAGCTACCGTGATAATAAAGATGGCGAAGATCTGACCGGTCAAAAGAGTCCGATAATTGGGCACCTGGTTATAAAACGAAAAGGCCACCAGTGTGATATTCACTGCGTTCAGCATGATCTCAATGCCCATTAAGACAGCCACGGCATTACGTTTGGCTATCGCGCCGTAGAGGCCAATACAGAACAGTACCGCGCCCAGTACCAAATAATGATTTAAAGTTAGCCCCATAGGTTAATCCTCCCTACCGATTACGATTGCACCCACGATGGCAACGAGCAACACCAGGGACGCAATTTCAAACGGTAATACATAACTATAGGTTGTGGGACTGTAGAGCAACTGTCCGATGCGAGCAACGTTATTGATACCGCCCAGCAACTGACTGGAACCGTTGCCCTGGTTCGCAACGGCATGGGGGCTGACTGTCGCGGCATAGACGATACCGGCACCCACCAACGCGCTGATGATTACAGCCAACCACCACAGTTTATTGTTTGGATTACTGTTCAACTGGAGATTGTTGGTTCGCGTCAACATCAGTGCGAAGAGGATAAGAATAGTTACTGCACCGGCATAGATCAGAATTTGCACAATAGCGATAAATTCCGCGTTGAGCAAGAGGTAAATACCTGCCGCCATCGCAAAAACTAACACTAAGGCCAACGCGCTATGCACGATGTTGCGCATACAGACCACACACAATGCCGACCCTACCAGGATGACGGCAATGATCCAAAAAATAAGGGTCACGAAATCCATGAAAATATACCTCCGGGCCATTTTCGTTGGGGCCTGATGTGCCTTGCCATCGTATCATGCCCACTTGTATTGTATCATGCCTTGCACACACAAAACATACTTTGCGTTCTTGATGATTCTACCAATGATTCTAGCAAAACCTACACCTCGTGACAAGAGGTATTCACAGCATGTCTTCCTTCTCTCGAGCGGGGCGTAGCCCCGCGAGCATTATGAGATAAATGGGCCACTTTACCGCTAGAACATAGCGAAAAGTCCTAATGGGCGTTAGACTAAACGCGCATAAGTGCCTTGACTATGGTATAATTCTTTCGTCTTCTTCCTTATTTCTATATAAAAGGCAATAAATATATGAGTATGGCGCAAACGACAAGAGACCTGAAGCCACCAAGCGACCCGCGTTGCCCGCAGTGCCATTCCCCGTTACCTGCTCAGGCAACCTTTTGTGCATCCTGTGGAGCGCGTGTTATGCTAAAGCCTAGCGCCTCGCTTTTACAGAATGACACGGACATTACTACACGCTATCGTATCACGTCACGAGTACGCCGCCGCCCATATACGAACCTCTTCTTTGCCGTTGACAACCAGCAAGCGCGCCCAGTAGCCATACGCGACATTGACATTACCAGCCTGGACAACAATGGGCGCGTTCGTGCTTGCGAGATAGTACAACAAGAATATGATCTGCTCCGCCGTGAGCGCATCGCTACCATTTTGCCCGTTATCGATATGCGACACTGCGAGGGCCATCTCTCGGTCGTCGCTGGCTGGCCATTAAATACGAATGAAAATAACGTTCATCTCCATACTTTGCAGGATGTTTTGCAAAGTGGCGACGGTTTACCCAACTTGCAACTAGCGCTCTCCTGGATTGAACAATTATGTCTCGCGCTCGATCACCTGCACCGCCACAATATTGTGCTGGGCGATCTCGATCCCCAGACCTTAATCCTCGCTAGTGATCAGTACGATGGGGCACTGGAACTCATGGTCTCTTGGTTGCCTTCCGCCATTAGTACTATGTTACCAAACGCACCCGCCATGAGCAACACCAGCAACTATAGCGCGCCTGAAATTCTGCTGGGAAAGGCAGAGCCACGTTCCGATATCTATAGCCTAGGGGCAGTGCTCTATATTATGCTGACAGGCATGCCACCTGATGAAGCCACAGCGCGAATGCAGCGCCGCCTTCGTTCTCCAGCCGAGGTGAAACCACGTATTCCAGCCAACGTTGACGAGTTTGTGATGAAAGCTCTCGCCCTCGATACTGAAGAACGCTTCCGGGATGTTCGCACAATGGCGGATGCTCTGCTGCACCTGGGGACAAAGAAACGTCTCTTCTCTAAATCCACTGCTGCGCAAGCACAACCACCTGTCGCTGAAATGAGAGCGCAGTCCGACGCGGCACCAATACAGGTAGAGGATTACACTGCGCGCGAACATACCATTGACGAAATTATCAACACGAATACAGTCCAGATCGCACCTGTGCCACAAGACCAGTCGACTTCCTGGCAAACTACCTCTCCAGCGGCAACTACACCTAGCGGCAAGGAAGCATTACAGGACTATCCTGACAGTGTAGAGGAAATCCATGCAAATTTGATTGACGAGGACGAGGATGGGGACGAGGATGAGCCGTTAGTGCAGCGTTCCAATAATAATGCCCATGCTCGCGTCAAAATACCAGCAACACCTATACCCGCACGCGGCTTTAAGCAGCGCATTACAGGTATACTGCCCGCCATTACACGGACACAGTTGCAACGGCTTCAGCCAGCCAAGGCCATCCCTGTACGCGAAGTAACCATGCGCCCAACGCAGCCGTCTGAACAAGCCATCGAGGCACCATTTGTATCAGCTTCTGACAAACTCTCGTTGTTGAAACAACTGCAACGGATAGTTCTTGGTACACAACAACACGGCACCTCCGCCGCCGCCATCATAGAAACACCACTGCGTGTGCAACCAGAGCAGGCCTATACTATGCGCATTCAGTTAATGGGCCGAAACATTCCTCTCGCAGTGGGTAGTGGCATCTCTATGAGCGGCTTAAGTTCCTTAGTTGAGGATGAACTTGTCTATATTGAGGTACGATCTGCCCTCTACCAGAACTACGCCTATATCGTGCAACAGGCCGCTGTATATATTCCTGCCGAAGGCTTTGCCGCCGAAGTCACTATTCCGATGAAACCACTCACTGGGGGCACCAATGGTCGCCGTGATCGCCTACACGTCTTCTTTATGGATGAGCAACGGCACTCACTTTATGAAAAACCCTTTGTGCTTGAACTCTTCATTTCGAACCTGGTCAAACCCGGTCGCGAAGGCCATAACGTACTGACCATTCCTTTTTAACCTTCGTTGTATACCTACTTCAGCTCTGTTGCTCTTCATTTGAAATGCCGCCTGCGGCGGCGGGGAAGAGAGGGAGTGAAGACTAGGGCGCAGCCCTAGAACCCAGTCAAAGGGCTGTCGCCCCTTGCATCCCCAATTATCACATGAAGGTGGTCGGAGGGAGCACTACTGCTCTGACCGCCTTCAAGTGACAGGCCGCCTTCGGCGGCGGGGGAGAGAGAGGGAAGCTAGGGCGCAGCCCTAGAACCCAGGCAAGAGGTTGCACCCCTTGCATCCCTGCTTGTCACGACCCAAAGAGGAAGACCGTTCCACCCATCATGCCATAGAGTAAAATAAGCAACAGCCCTTCGAGCCAAACGAGCTCACCATCCTTGGTGATTTCGCTGAAGAGGAATGTTGCTAATGCGAGCACCGCCAGTTCTACTATGCTAAAAACGAGATCGAGGCGGTGTGGCATGAAGAGACTTACCAGCACGAGAATGGGAGCCATCAGCAAGGCAATTTGAATCGATGAACCGGCAGAGGCGGCCAGCACCATCCCCATGCGCTTATCCAATGCCATGGAAATCGTATTGAAATATTCTGGTAGCCCACCGATCAAGGGTATGAAGATCAACCCTACAAAGGCCGAATTCCAATGCAATACCTCCGTCACCGGTTCAATCGCATTCACCAGAATATCAGAGAGCCATGCAACCCCAGCAGTAGCTAGCGCGAGCAAGATCACTCCCGCCCACACACTGCTGCCTAAGAAAGGCACGGTTGGCTTTTCTTTTCCTTGCTTGCCCGCTCCGCTCGGCTGTTTCTCCACTCCGCTCGGCTGCTTCGGCACCACCGTTTGCGCAGCATCCGTCGTGGTGAAGGCAAGGGGGAGTGCAGCATCACCCTGTTTAACAATTTCATGCTGTATGATAGCGTCCAGCGTCCCATCTATCTGACGTAGCACGCCGCTTTTCCCAGCACGCGAGCTTTGTGCGAGATGTTGTCGATAGGCCAACAATCGTTCAATCGCCAATTCTGAGCGTGCCCCGACCAGAGAGGAGAAATCTTCATCCTCTTCCTCATTACCTTTGTCACCTACATGAAAAATGCTGAACAGGATAGACGCAATATAGCCCAGTAAGAGGACAACCGCGATAAAATCCGAGAGCACAACCCCTCGTTCAACAATTTGTGTCTGCCCAACGTGTGAGGCCAACAATTCAGCCACCGCTGGTAACACCAGTCCGCCGATACAGAGAATAAGCAATGAACCATACTGGTTCGCGTGCCGCGTCTCAAATTTCAGCCGTCCATGCTTGATACTGCCGACGCAGACCGATACTCCCAACACCAACAAAACATTGCCAAGGATGGAACCAATGATCGACGCCCTTACGACGGCTACCAAGCCTTGGTTCAAGGCGAAAATACCGATAATCAGTTCTGGGGCGTTGCCAAAAGTCGCAAACAGTAGTCCCCCTATACGCTCGCCCGTATGTTCCGCGATAACTTCTACTCCCTGCCCAATCAAGGCCGCCAGCGGCAAAATTCCCAAAGCCGCCACCACAAAAACCAGTACCGGCGGGAAATTCAGCAGAACAAGGATGGGAGCCAATACGGCAAAGAGCAGTAAAAAATAGAACCAGCGTGGCATAGCTTGTTTTATCCCTTCTTTAAACAAAAGAAAAATGTGCCAGAGTACTAGTGAAGCTATATTCTATACTGTATAATGGACTTACACATCAGTAATACTAAGGAGAGCCGATTAATGTCAGAGCATCAAGTCAATCTTAATGAACCAACCCCTGCCATTGCGACCCACAGCAACACTGTTAACCACCAGCATAATGGGCATGAAACAACAAATCCCGTCATCGCCATCTCAAGTCGCTTTTTAGATCAAGGCGACTCTTTTATTTATGCCATTGTCGGTATATGTTTCTTCCTCGGAGCCATTTTTACGCTTGGCTATAGCTTCTGGGACTTCGGCAGTACTATCTCACAAATTGATTTTAGCAAGGTGGCTATACTTTTGCCTAATGCCACTATCCCGGTTACACCACAATCAGTGGTCGCGAACGCTATTATTAAGCTAGTCTCCGATCTTCTACTCGTCCTGATTATCATGGAAGTGCTGGGCACGGTTATTCACTATCTCAAGGAACATGCCACCTCGCTGCGTCCATTCCTCTTTATCGGCATCGTCTCCGCCACACGCGGCATCCTTTCGATTGGTGCGCGCCTTTCCGTTCAAGAGGCAACCGGCGCGGCATTTAATAATGCCATGATTGAACTGGCAGTCAGCGGTGGCGTCATTCTGGCCCTGGGCATCACCCTCAAGCTGCTAGGAAAACTCGTCGAAGATTAGCCCGAACACGCCAACTTCCATTGCCAGTTGTTTTCTACCAGCATAGCACAAATGATGTGGTACGCTAGCAGAAAACAACTCACAGAGGCATAATTTCCATGAAACGCACCTATGTATCCAAACTACACATCAATGGTACCTACTATCTGATTGGAGCGGTGCTGCTCCTCCTAGGCGTACCCCTTTATCAAGCGCTGGTGCTTATTCCCCAGGGATATAGTGATGCACTCACCTCTACCGGAAAAGGACTCTTTACCCCTTATTTAGCATGGCTTGGCAACCACCTTGTAGAGTTCCTCGGCTATCGTGCCCTATTGTTCCTCGCATTTGCCTTCCTCATCACCCTGCCATTTACGCTCTTCCGCATCATTATTGCCCAAGAACTGCTGGGACGCGAAGAGGGAGAGTCAGACGATAACACAGATAACGAGGAGACTGAACTCACTGCCACGGAAGATGGTATGCCAGCCGACGCCTGGCGTGGTAAGGGCTTTGCAGTGTTAGCCGCGTGGTCGGGCTTTCTGGGTATACTCATTTATATCCTCGGTACTGTTGGCAGCAGCATCTACCTGACAATTACCGTCAATGGCTTCACATTACATAGTGCGACGCCGAGCAATTTTTCCACCCTTTCGAGCGTATTTACGATCATGGCGAATACTGTTGGTGGTGGGCTACTGGCCCTGGCGTGCTTATTCTTTGGAGCTATAATCGCTAGAAGTGGACGAAGCCTCTGGCCGGGCGTGTGGGTTGCCTTTGGCTATGTCGCCGTCGCAACTGGCGCACTGCTCAGTGGGAGTGCGGTAGGTGTGGTGAGTACCCCTGTGGAGGGACAGGCTGTACTCACCACACCAGCTATTCTGCTTTTCGCGCTCTGGGTGCTCTGGTTTGCGATCATGCTCCTGCGCTTAAAGCCTGAACCATAGTTAAAAGTGGGCAGCCTGGCTAATCTGATCGTGTTCTTCCCGCGTCAAGCTCCAACCGATGGCCCCTGCGTTCTCCTGCGCCTGGCGCACATTTTTCGCCCCTGGTATAGGTACGATACACGAGTCTTTGGTCAATAGCCAGTTTAGCGAAACCTGTGCCAGCGTCTTGCCGTGTACACGCGCAATTGGTTCCAACACTTGAAAGAGAGGCTCGATTTTGCGACGACGGGCGGCACCAAAAGCTGGCATAAAGCGACGCGGGCCAACGAGCGGCTCAGTATTGGTGAGGCGATACTTCCCCGTAAGTAAACCCTGTTCCAGAGGACTATAGGCAATCAAGGTCACATTTAGTTCGCGACAGGCATCCAGCACACCGTTCTGCTCAGGCTTGCGGTGCAAGAGACTATAATGCACCTGGTTTGAGGCCAGTGGTATATCATGGCGAGCCAGACGCGCATGCGCTTTACGCATAAGAGCCGCGCTATAGTTGCTCACGCCCACCGCGCGAACTTTGCCCGCACGAACAGCCTGCGCGAGCGCGTCCATCAAGTCATTGGTCTTGAGCAGTGTAAAGGGCCAATGAATCTGATAGAGGTCGATGGTTGATACGTTTAAACGTTCTAAGCTGGCGTCCAATGCGGTCAGCAATGCTCGTGCTGAGAGGCGCGTAGGCAGGGGCGCGAATTTGCTGGCAATAGTGATGGGACGCCCATCCTTTACCCGGCACTCACCGAGAATGCGTTCAGACTCGCCACTCCCATACATCTCCGCGGTATCGAAAAAGTTTAGGCCCACGTCCAAACACGCCTGATAGGCCTGGAAGACATCCTCTCGCGTATAAGCAGAGCCATAACCCCAAAAACCTTTATCGCCCCAGCTCCATACGCCAATGCCTAATGGAGGAACAACGATCTCGGTGGCACCCAGGTGCCGTTGATCAACTTGAAGCATCAAAAATCCTTTGTATTTTCATGCAATAAAAAATGCTATGATAGGTAGTAGTACAGAAATTTCTGTGCTGCTACCTATCATAGCATTTTTTATTGCACCTAATGCTACTTTGAACCCTCACCCTCTACAGCCGCGAGAGCCTCATAGCCAGACTTCCAATAACGAAGTGCTTCCCGACTCTTCCCCAGTTCTTCTAAGGTCTGCGCCAGGTATCCATAAAGTTCCGCCTTTTCGGCATGAGACTGGGTCAGCTTAAGGTGATCTTCCGCTTGCTCAAATCGCCTGACCGCCTCTTCTAAGTACTGCTCTTTCCTGCCATTTTCATCAAGCTGAGCCTTAGCGCTCAGTACCTTACCAGAGAGCATATAGACGAGCCCAAAGAGTGCATCATTCTTTATTTCCACATCTTGCAAATGCTCCAAGGCCATTTGACAAAAGTCAATCGCATCGTCAAAACGTTTTTCGGCTAGGCGTACTTCGGCTAGGCCACAACAATTCAACACATGCATCATGGGGTTACTCTTGCGCCCCATTGCAAGAGCAATCGTATACTGATCTACCGCATCGTGGTAATCGCCCAGGTGTAAAGCTATTCTCCCTAAAAGGTTGTACGTTTCCACTTGCATAACCTGACTCATATCAGTCATCCCACGTTGAAAGAACTTCAACGCCTCACGAGCTGCTAAGCGAGCATCGACCAGCTTCCCCATACGATGGTACAGATATGCCAGCCCATAGTAAATATTGCCGCGCTCTTCATTATCCTCAAGGGAGAAGCTAAATTTGATAGCATCATTATAGCCCTGCAAGGCATCGGCATACATACCACGCATCATCTGTGCAGTCGCTATGCCATAGCATGCTTTCACTAACTCACGAGTCAAACTCTTATCGTGAAGCAACTTCCGGCAGCGCGTATAATGCTGCACCGCGTCATCCCAACGAGCAAGAAAAGTGGCATTTTCCCCTAGCCGCAAGAGGCAGTAGACGCGCTTCGTTCGATTCAAGCTTACACTGCTATCGCCTTCGGCTTCGGCAAAATTATGGAGCGGTGTCAACACGTGCAAAGCATCATCCCAACGTCTCATGTTGGTGTAACACCAACCAAGCAGATATGACTTTTCCTTCTGTTCTTCCTCGTTCTCAGGGGAAAGAGCATCTAGTGTGGTGAATGCTGCTTCGGGGCGTCCTTCTTCAAGCCACAAACGGGCTCGGGTAAGTAATCGTTGGGTATCTTCTTCTGGCATATGTGTAGCACCTCCCTATGTCTATACGCATCAGTATAGCACACTTTTTCCAAGGGAGATAGACTTTTTAGGGATATTTTACATAAAATACTAAAGCTGTATTGACAGGGATCAATACATAAAAAGAACGGGAATCTTCATTCCGTGCCACCGCGCCCACAGAGTGGCACGGAGATTCCCATTATTAAGATTATAGGATAATTTTTATAGATACACAAGATATTAGGACTTTTTATACAGGGTCTGTGAATTATTGCTGAGAGACAAAGGCCCCTCCATCTGCTAAGATAGAACTGTCCAGTTTTGATCATCGCAGAAAAAGGAGCCTTCCTCATGCATTCTACCGCACAGTCTCTCTCGTTGCCGGAGCTATCT
>JBBQXY010000052.1:0-31597 GCA_038209195.1 Ktedonobacterales bacterium
GCTCGCCTCGCGGCCAAAGTCGCCTTACATAACTTTTGTCTCTGGTTCAATCAACAACTTGATAGGCCTCTTTTGGCTTTTGCTACCTTGCTAAACTGGTAGGGCTTTCGGGCTTGTTAATTCACACCAAACGTTTAAATATAGCTCGTGCTTGTAGGTCTGTCCCTGCCTTTGCCTCTTTCGCCCCCATCGATAAGAAGTCCTCAAACTCAGAACGCAGCCCCTCAGTAAGCCAAGTATGCTTTTCATCTGGTTCTAATATCTTCCATTCAACACCTGAAATATTTTTCTTATTATCCAGGAAAGCTAATTTTTCTGTTTTTCTCCAGTACTCAGGTACACGGTAATAGTACAGTTTTCGAGAAAGGTTCTGTGATGCTCGCACTGCTATGGTGATACCTACCCCCAATTGAATACCAAAAACATTGTGCGTGGTTCCAGAGAGTTTGGGGTTTTTACGTACATTACCGTGTAAATCGAGGTGGTATATTTGAGTAAAGTCCTGTAAGAGATGTTTCCGCATTCCATCAAAAGCAATTTGATCAATAAAAGAGTTATTCGAAACGTAGCAAACAATACCATCACGCCCCTGTAAGCGGTCAACAGCCCAACGGAAAAACTTGACGTAGGGGTCGTTGAGCTTGTTTGTGAGTCTCGCTTTCGAATCCTGCCTGTAAGTACTACGGATACGGTTATCAATTATTGGATAGAGGCGGTTCTTATTGTTATCATTCTCGTTTTTTTGCCCCGCATTGTAGGGTGGATTACCAATGACTACCATAATTGGAGCCAATTTCTCACGCTGTATACGATCAGTATTCCTCTCGCTGAAGAGTTCCATCTGCTGACTTTCAAGGTTAAGCGTATCTGCAAAGCAAATGCCCTCGAAGGTTTTGTACTCACGCATCCGTTCATAATAGGCATGTTCAATGTTCAGCGAAGCAATATAATAGGGCAAGAGCATGATCTCGTTGCAGAAAAGGTCATTGGCATATTTGTGAGCTAATGTACCACCACTTATGCGTTGAATGAGGTTGACAATGAAGTTCCCTGTTCCCGTACAGGGGTCAAGTATCTGGACACCTGGGGTTGAGATTGAGGTATGAAATTCACGTTGCAGCACCTCTTCTACACTTGCACACATAAAATCTACAATTTCCTGGGGAGTATAGACAATCCCATGCGTGTCGGCCTGCTTGGTCGAGAAGCCCTGGAAGAAACGTTCATACACCGTATTGAGAAAGTGCTGTTTCTCTGCCCAATCATCCAGGTTCTTTGCTGCGTTTTCGATGGCAATATAAAAGCGATCAAGGGATTTCAGAAACTCACTGCGATTGAAAGCGCGGCTGGTTAGGGCCTGGATCACCTTTTCGATCTCGGCAGCGATCACGTTGCGGTTGGTGAAATCCTGATTGTTGAAGATGGTGCGGAAGAGGCGTTCAGTGAGCAGATGCTGTACCAGCATCTCATCGACTGTATCACTGCTCATGTTGGGATCGAGGGATGTGCGGCATAGCTCAAGGAACGTCGCAAAGCTAGCGACGAAGGATTTGTTTCGCGCATGTTCCTCTTTGATGCGCTTCAAGAGTCCTTGGGCGAGGTCGGGAATGCTCTCCTTGAAATCCTGTATAGCCTTCTCAAAAGAGGCAATATCTGGCGCAGCGTAGTGGAATAGCTGGTCAAGAACATTGATAAGTTCCTTCGGCTGGGTAAGATCGACTTCAAGGACCTGTTTATTGTTCTGATACAATATGGCACGGCGCGTATCTTCAAAGATCGTGTTGCTGATCGGATACCCTGCATTGATCTTTTTCCGTATCTCGGTATTCAGATCGTCTTTGGTATCCTTCGCCTCCCAATACCCACGGGGTAAGTTGAAGGTATCGCGCAATGTACCATCGGGCCGTTTCCCGTTAGACAGCGTCTGTTCTGGAATAAGCACCCAATTCGCCGATTGAGCAAAAGCAGCCAGCAGATTTTGGAAAGCACTTCTCACCGCTGTTTCGTGCGTAACCTTTTTCTCATGATACGCCGTGAGTTCGTTGTAATAGTGATCGATAGCCTTTTTATGTGTAGGAGTAATCTGCATAGTACCCTGTTCCCCTCACTTGCTCAACCTACAAGCAGTTTAGATGTATGCACCGTGTTAAATTCAATCAGTTCACGGCACCGTGTTAAATTCAATCAGTTCACGGTTAAGTGTTCCCTATTTTACACCTGATGAGGATGGAGAGCAAGTTAAAGCAACGGTAAGCGCTGAAAGGTCTTCTCAGGACGCTTCATCTGATGTGCTAGTGACAAAAGAACAGAGAGCTGGTTTAGCGAACAAAGTATTGCAATCGAAATACTACCTTGACAATCATAGTACTATGGTGTATACTCCGAATACGAGGTGATGATATGAGTGAAAACAAACTTTCCTCCGACCTGCTGCGCGGACATACCGATACGATGATTTTACGGCTCTTATCGGAAGCTGACCGCTACGGCTACGAGATTGTCAAGCTGATTGCCGAGCGCTCGGCTGGGGAATATGAATTAAAGGAAGCCACCATGTACTCCAGCGTCCGGCGGCTTGAGGTGGACGGGGATATCGAATGGTATTGGGGCGATGAATCTCAAGGCGGAAGGCGGAAATATTTCAGGATTACTGAAAAAGGGAAAGCAACGTACGATCGCAACAAAAGCAACTGGGAGTACGCGAAGCGCGTGCTGGATAACCTCTTGTAAGGAAAGGTGTTGTTATGAATGAGCAATTGACAAACTATTTAGACGGAGTTTTTGCTCCATACGATGGGGTAAGAAGCGTCGCCGAATTAAAGGCTGATCTGCTCTCCGATTTGCAGGAGCGGTTCCGTGAACTGAAAGCTGAGGGCAAGGATGATAAGACAGCCTTTGCCATGACCATTGAGAGTATCGGCGACATTGAGCAAACCGTCCAGGAGGTCGCCAACCTCTCCCGCGCGCTGGAGCGGCAGGTGGTCATCAACTTGAGTGCAAGCAATTTGCCACAGAGCGACTTTGCGGGCGTTATCGCGCATCAAGGAAAGTTTCATGCGAGTACATTGCGCGGCTCGGACTTTACGGGCGCAGACTTAACTGGGAGCTCGTTTCGGGGCAGTGACGTACGTGAAGCCAATTTTGCTGGCGCAAATCTGACCGATTGCGACTTCACCACGGTTGACCTGGCTGATGCGAACTTCCGTGAAGCCATCCTTGTGCGCACCACCTTCAGCACATCGGGGCTGGACAGAGCACACTTCATCGGCGTCAAGCTGACGGATGTCAAATTTACGAAGAGCGACCTGCGAAAGACCACCTTTGAACGCTGTACCTTTCTCGGCGTGGACTTCCACTATTCCGACCTGAGCGGACAGCGACTTGATGGGCAGACCTTTCTCGGCGTCAAGTTTGACACATTTTTGCAGGATGTGTCGTTTCAGGGCGCGACCCTCAAAAATGTGTCTTTTCGTGCGGCGTTTCTCTGGTCTAACAACCCCATTACATCCATTAACTTTGACGGAGCGATGATGGATAAGTTAACGTATGCTGCGCTCAAAGGCTTGAAGGCTGATTTGTCGAAGGTTACTGTTCTATCATAAGGAGAAAATAGTGCAAAACACAGCAATTCAGGTAAAAGATCTCCAAAAATCATACAAAAAGCTGAATGTCTTAAAAGGCGTAAATCTCACCGTGGAGCGGGGCAGCATTTTTGCCCTGCTCGGCTCCAATGGCGCCGGCAAGACCACGCTGATCAACATCCTCACCACACTGCTCAAACAGGACGGCGGAACGGCCATCGTCAACGGCTTTGATGTGGCGTCACAGCCAGCCCACGTGCGGCAATCCCTCAGTCTGACCGGGCAATTTGCCGCCGTGGATGAGATGTTGACCGGGCGAGAAAATCTGATCATGATCGCCCGGCTCCGACATGTCAAACACCCGCGCCAGGTGGCCGATGAGTTGCTAACCCGCTTCGGGTTAACCGATGCCGCCAACCGCAGGGTGTCGACGTATTCAGGCGGTATGCGCCGCAGGCTGGACCTGGCCATGAGCCTGGTGGGCACACCGCCGATCCTGTTCCTGGACGAGCCAACCACCGGCCTGGACCCTGAGGCACGAATCGAGGTGTGGAACATGGTGAAGGAGCTGGCGGATGGCGGCATCACCGTCTTTTTGACCACGCAGTACCTGGACGAGGCGGAACAACTGGCGGATCACATTGCCATTCTCCATGAGGGAAAGATTATCGCCAGCGGCACGCTCACAGAGCTCAAACAGCGGTTTCCCCCTGCTCAAAAGGAGTATGTGGAAAAACAACCAACCCTGGAGGAGATCTTTCTAGCCATCATTGGCAAAAAGGAGGCACAGTAAATGGAAATGACACAGAAACAGGAAACGATACAGAATCACTTTTTCAGCGATTTGAGCGTGATGCTTGGTCGTTCCATGCGCCATATTTTCCGCAGTATGGACACCATCATCACGGTCACGATCATGCCGATTGCGTTTATGTTGCTGTTCGTGTATGTGTTCGGCGGCGCCATTCAAACCGGGACAGGTAATTATGTCAATTACGTGTTACCTGGGATCTTACTGATTGCGATTGCGAGCGGGATATCCTATACGGCTTACCGCTTGTTTATCGATGTGCAACGGGGAATATTCGAGCGATTTCGTTCTATGCCGATTGCCCCTTCCACCATGCTGTGGGGACACGTCCTGACCTCGCTGGTATCCAACGCGATTTCGGTGGTGGTCATCATTCTCGTCGCCTTGATTATGGGCTTTCGTTCGTCGGCTGGCATCCTGTCATGGCTTGCCGTCGTTGGCATACTCGCGTTGTTTACGCTGGCTTTAACCTGGGTCGCGGTGATTCCCGGACTGACCGCCAAATCGATAGACGGCGCCACAACCTTTTCGTATCCGATTATCTTCCTGCCCTTGATCAGCTCGGCGTTTGTGCCAACCAGATCGATGCCGCTGGTCGTCAGGGTCTTTGCCGAAAACCAGCCAGTGACTGCTATAGTGGAAACCATCCGTGCGTTACTGTCTGGACAGCCAGTGTCTCAGGAGATATGGGTTGCTCTTGCATGGTGCGTCGGCATTCTGCTGGTGGCCTACATCTTTGCGATGAGGGCATATAAAAGGCGCGTGTGAAAAGAGGGCAGCATCCGAGGAAAAGAGTTCACACCCTCTCTGCTCTTTATCGACACTTGAAGCACGCCCTTTATCATCAGATGAAACCCTATACGACGGATATATCGAAGCTATCGTAGCCAGATGACCCATCTGGGGCAGGGGGGGCGGGGTTGGGGTCTTGCACGTTGCCTTCCAGGTCGATGGCACGCACCACCAGGGTATAGGTGCCACGAGTGGTGGGTTGCCAGGGGTATTGCCAGCGTACCCAGGTGAGATCCGAGAGGGGACGTTCAAGGGTGGCGCTATGCCAGGTGGTGCCACCATCGAGGCTGACATCGACTTCGGAGATACCTTTATTGCCAGAGAAGGCCACACCGCTAATCGCGGTGATTTGATTGGCTTGCACATTAGCGGAAATCAGCGGCGTGTCGATGCGGGCAGTCAGGCGGATAGGGGCCGCATCGCTCCAGCCACGTTGCTGCCAGTAGCCCTGGTAGTCGTCCGCGACGACCTCGATACGCGTCAGCCATTTGCAGTGCTTCATGCCATAGATGCCGGGTACCAGGACGCGGACGGGGAAACCGTGTCCCTGGGGGAGCGTGGCTCCATTCATATGCACCGCGAGAAGGGTGGTTGGTTCGAGGGCTTTCTCCAGGTGAATACTGTCGCTATAATCATCTACCGCGTAGAATATAACTTTGATTGCTCCTTTTTGCACACCGGCACGCGTTAGCAAGTCTTTGAGCGGCACACCTTCCCAGAGGGCATTGCTCATATACTCCCCCCCAACCTCGTTACTAATACACATCATAGATTCGTATTGTTTTTGCATCGGCAGGGCCAACAATTGCTGGTAGGTCAGGGTAAAGGGATGATCGACTACTCCGTTGACGGTCAGATGCCAGGAGCCGCTCGCCACGGTGGGGTCGGCAAAAAGGTTTTTGGAGACAATATAAAACTGGTCATTAGAGGTGATCTCCGGTGAGAGAAATTTGGTTGCTTGAATGGTGCCATAATGCGGAACGGGCGGCGGCACGATCTTACTTTTAAAATGCTGAATAAGAGTGGCGACGGGGGCTGCGCTACTGCTCACGCCCTGCGTAATAAAGCGCCAGACTCCCACACCCAGGATGGCAACGCCCGCGACCACAAGGCCACGCTGCAAGAGAGTACGGCGACTCAAGGCGGCATCCTCATCATGCTCGCTGCTTTGAGCTTTCCGTGCGGCCCGGTTGATGAGCCAGCGCTGGCTGAGAACGAAGAGTAGGCCAAAGATGACGCCGATAAGCGCCAACGTCACAGCACTATTGATGAAACCGATAGAGAGTTGTGCGCCAAATACGCCAGCACCGAGCAGTGGTAAAAAGAGCAAGCCAACCAATAGCCAGAGTATAGCGGCCAGTAGCAGACCATGATAGTAGGATAATGGCGTGCTAGTGAAAGATGCTTCGGCCTTCTTCTGCTGGGATGTAGCAGTAGAGGCGGCGCGTTTGTGCCACGCTGCCGCGAGCAGGTTATAGCCACCGCCACAGAGCGCAAAGACGAGACATTGTCCGACGACGATACCATCGAAGAGGTAATGCTTGGCGTCCGCGCCAATTGTTTGATGCAAATAATCGAAGACAGAGGCGGGCATGATAGCTGTCAGGGCGGAGCCAACGACTTCTGGCAAGGAGAGTGTCGCAAATACTATGTTTAGTATAAGCATAGCAGCCGTTGCCACGATGCCCGAGGCTAGGCCAGCCAGGAATCCAGTTTTGAACAATTGCGTATTGGTTCTCGTCTTCATAAG
Source organism: Ktedonobacterales bacterium (assembly GCA_038209195.1). Lineage (GTDB taxonomy): Bacteria > Chloroflexota > Ktedonobacteria > Ktedonobacterales > Ktedonobacteraceae > JBBQXY01. Next base: position 6,935 of record JBBQXY010000052.1, read on the forward strand.
AGATACAGACTTTCTTGCGATGTGCCATATAGTGATTAGTACTGCTTTGTTTCACTTCAATTGACGTACCGCCTGCGGCGGCAGAGGAGAGGGAGAGAACTAGGGCGCAGCCCTAGAACCCCGTCAAGGGGTTGCACCCCTTGCATCCCTGCTGGTCACTCGAAAGGTAACAGTACAAGTTGTATATAGTATAATCCACGATTGTTGCGGCAAGGTTTTACGGTAGAGGCACGTTTTCTCTTGATTGAAGATATCTCAGACGTTTAGAGATAAGACTGCCCGTGAGCGGACGTACGTGGTGTCCTGGGTGTCATCCTGAGCACTGGGCGCTGGGTGTCATTCTGAGCACTGGGTGTCATTCTGAGCACTGGGTGTCATTCTGAGCGCAGCGAAGAATCTCTGCGTGCCACGAGAGATTCTTCGCTGCGCTCAGAATGACCAGGGCTTCTCAAAAGTTGCACAAAGCAGCAATCATTCCCCGGTCGCGCCATTACACCTCTTGCTTGCTTCCCCGAAATATGCTATACTCTTCCTAGAGGTATCACAAGGTACCCTTCGTTAGAACCCGTAGCATCCTCCGAGATCTCTCTCTCTCATTATCATCCCTAACACTTCAACCAACAAAAAAGCAGGGTCACATATGTCCCAAGTCACAAATGTCCTCATCATCACAAGTTCTCATCTAACCAACAAAAAAAGCAGGGTCGCAAATGTCCCAAGTCACAAGTGTCCTATCCATCACAACCTCTCAGGCATTATTCTTTCGGATACAAGACTGCTGAGAACTGGAGATCACAAATGTCCCAACCATCACAAAGGCCCAAGCAGGAGAACGCTACCGCACGAGACTACAAGACGTTTGAGAAACCCTGTCAGAAAGACAAGCCTCCTTGTTCCCATACCCAAAAAAGAGTATTATCTAGGGCAGAGGATTGGACGTTTTCGTGCGAACAGTAGAGATTACAACAACGGTGGAGTAGTGAATGCAGGATAAAGTAACGTTAGCGCATCAGACTGATGATGCACAGTTGCCATTGGTGATAGGCGTGGACCTGGGTGGGACACAGATACGGACAGGAGTCATGCGCGGCGCGACATTGCTCTCACGCGTGGGATTACTCACCGGTGAAAATCCCGCCCCTGAGCGCATTATGCCGCGTATCTATGCTGCGATACAAGAGGCCTTGGAGAAGGCCAATGTCTCCATCGCGGATGTAGCAGGTATCGGCATCGCGGCCCCTGGGCCGCTCGATAGCAAAACAGGTGTTATCTTCGCTCCACCCAATCTGCCGGGCTGGGATCACGTGCCACTGCGCGACATCTTCACCGAACAGTATCACATCCCCATTTTTGTGGAAAATGATGCCAATGCCGCCGGTCTGGGTGAGTATATGTTTGGCGCGGGCCGTGACTGTCATGATATGGTCTATATGACGATCAGTACAGGCATTGGTGGCGGCGTCATCATTGATGGCAGGATCATGGAAGGGGCCAGTGGAACGGCGGCAGAGTTGGGACATATGACTATCGATTGGCATGGTGAACGCTGCAATTGTGGCAATATTGGTTGCCTGGAATATATAGCCTCCGGTACGGGTATCGCTCGCAAGGCAAATGACATCATTCGTGCCGGTGAGGGCAGCGAGTTGCTCACGTTCGCGCGTACAATGCTCCGTCATAGCAGTACCGTCCCGAATCCAGCGGCTCTGCCTATTCAAGGCCATGATGCCACCACAGTAGAAATGCGTTGGCCTCCTACCAACGACGAAGTGGATAGCCACGGTGTTCCGCCGCAATTGGAGGAGGAAGAGTTGCAAGTCAATGCGCGTACGGTTGCGCTGGCAGCCGAAGCGGGTATTCCGATAGCGCGAGCGATTATTCAGAACGCGGCGGAGGCCCTCGGCGTCGGCCTGGTCAACATCATTCACATTTTTAACCCGGAGATGATTATCCTGGGTGGCGGCGTAACGCAGATGGGGCCAATGTTGATGGAACCAGCCCTGCGCATCGTGCAGGAGCGTGCAATGAAAGTTCCGCGTGAACGGGTACAGATCGTACTGTCACAGTTGGGTACCAATACAGGGCTGGTGGGCGCGGGAGCGTTGATTTATTACCATGCGCACAACGGATACTAAAGGATACTAGCAGATAGGAACAAGTAGGAAGAGATGGCGGCACAAAAAGAACGGTTGGATGTAGCGGTCGTGCGGCGCGGCTTGGCACCGAGTCGTGAGCGCGCACGCGCCCTCATCATGGCTGGACAGGTGTATGTTGGGGAACGCATGATGGACAAGCCGGGGATGCAGATACCCCTGGCTGCGGATTGCCGCCTCGCGGAGACTGCCGAAGAGTTGAAGTATGTCAGTCGCGGCGGCCTGAAGCTGGAGAAAGCACTGGATACCTTTCAACTCAATCCAGAGGGGCTCGTGGCCCTGGATGTCGGAGCCTCTACGGGCGGCTTCACACACTGTCTCTTAGAGCGGGGAGCCAAAAAAGTCTATGCCCTCGATGTTGGGCATGGACAATTGGCCTGGACGCTGCGCAATGATCCGCGTGTAGTGGTGATGGAGCATACAAATATTCGTCACCTTACCAGCTTGCCGGAACTCATTCAGTGTGTGGTGATAGACGTGTCCTTTATCTCGCTGCGTATGGTCTTGCCAGCTATCGTGCCGTTACTCGCACCCTCGGCAGTAGACAACGATACTGCTGGTATGCAAGCGCAACCCTGGATTGTCGCCCTGGTGAAACCACAATTCGAGGCGGGTAAGGCCGATGTGGATCGCGGCTCCGGGGTCATTAGCGATCCAGCCGTACACACCCGCGTCCTGCAAGAGCTTCAAGCATGGATTGCCCAATACACTTCATTGCACGTAGAAGGGCTGACCGATTCGCCGATTTATGGACGCGATGGTAATCGAGAGTTTCTCTTATCCCTCAGTTTAAGATACAATACAGAGGAATAGTACGAGTATCCTTGCTGGCTACTCGCGACCCTTTACTTCGAGAAAAGAGGTGTATATCATGGTGGATAGTCCTCCTACTATTGTTCTGCCAGATCAATTTAATGCAGCAACAGCTTTTTTGGAGCGCAATCTTGTTGAGGGACGTGGCGCGAAGACTGCTATTTATTATGAAGGGCAGTCCTATTCCTATGCCGATATCGCGGAACTTGCCAATCGCGTTGGCAATGGGCTACTCGATCTGGGCCTGGACATGGAGCAGCGCGTTGCCCTCTTGATGCTCGATTCGCCACAACTTGCCGCGTCCTTCTTTGGGGCGATCAAAATAGGGGCCGTACCCATTCCATTGAATACACTGTTGCGACCGCACGACTACCTCTACATGCTCAATGATAGTCGGGCGCGAATACTACTGCTCCATGCCGAATTATGGCCGCAGGTGCAGCCAATCCTCTCGCAACTCAAGTACCTGCGCCACGTTGTCATAGTAGGGCTGGTTCAGGCTGCTATTCCAGCAACAGCTACCACGCACGATTTTGAGCAATGGGTGAGCGCAGCAGCAACAACCCTGGCGACATGCGAGACGAGCAAAGATGATAGTGCCTTCTGGCTCTATAGCTCCGGCAGCACAGGGTTCCCCAAGGGCTGTGTTCACCTTCAGCACGACATGACCTACTGCACCGAGTATTATGCCAAGCCCATCCTGGGCATACAGGAGAATGATATCACCTTCTCGGCAGCCAAGCTCTTCTTTGCTTACGGGCTGGGCAATAACCTGTATTTTCCCTTTGGCGTTGGTGCCAGCGCGGTACTGTATCCAGGTAGGCCGCTCGCGGAAGACATGTTCAAGGTGGTGCAACAATACCGCCCAACCATCTTCTTCGGTGTGCCCACGCTCTACGCCAGTATGCTCGCCTTGCCCGATGCTGGCAAACGTTTTGACTTCTCCTCGGTGCGCACCTGCGTCTCCGCTGGCGAAGCACTGCCCGCCGATATCATGCGTCGCTTCGAGGATATGTTTCATGTTCCTATCCTTGATGGCATAGGCAGCACCGAAATCCTGCACATTTTCATCAGCAACCGCATGGAAGAGATCAAGCCAGGGAGCACTGGTAAGCTGGTGCCCGGTTACGAGGCACGTATAGCCGACGAAAAAGACCAGGATGTTGCCCAGGGCGATATTGGCAACTTGCTTATTCGCGGTGATAGTATCACCGCCGCCTATTGGAACAAGCATCAAAAGACCAAAGACATCATCAATGGACACTGGATCCACACGGGCGATAAGTATTACCAGGATGAAGAGGGCTTTTTCTGGTACTGTGGCCGCTCAGATGATATGCTGAAGGTGGGAGGCCAATGGGTCTCTCCCGTCGAGGTCGAGAACGCGCTCATCGCGCACCCGGCGGTACTTGAGTCTGCCGTCGTTGGTGAATTTGACGAGGGCGAACTGGTCAAGCCCAAGGCGTATGTTGTGCTCAAAGACGGCTATGAGCCATCAGAAGCCTTGGCAAACGAACTGAAAACGTTTATTAAAGAGCGGCTCGCACCTTTTAAGTATCCGCGTTGGATAGAGTTTCGCAGCGAGTTGCCCAAGACAGCGACTGGCAAGATTCAACGTTTCATCTTGCGTGGCACGGGTCGCACAGAGCCACTCGACGCCAGTATCGTCCCGTAATCGAATGAGGTTAGTGCTACATGCAACAAGCGTATCGTGTGCTACGGGTCGTCGCGGAAACGCAGACCATCCGCATGACCTTAATGCTCACGCCTGGCAAGCTGCTACTACAGGAATTGTACATTGCCTGCACCGCCCTGGCACAGGAGAGCAGCAACGGCATTAAAGTCGTTGTGCTGGATTTTCATGACATCGCTGATAATCGGAATAGCGATACAGCGGCAGCGGAGGATGATATACACCAGGCCGCGCAGGCAGTGCAAACATTGCGCCTCCCAGTGCTGGCTGTTGTACGCGGCTCGGTATCACTCGCCGCCAGTACACTGATACACGCCGCTGACCTCACTCTCGTGGCCCATCATGCTACACTGGCGATACTCGGTGCTAGCGATCACACACAAGATACGCTGACAGGCATCGAGGCTTTGCGCATGGGACGCGTAAGCTGGTCGGTGCCCGCGAGAGATATTGATGGTGAGCTGGAGCGCATCTTGGGCATGTTGCGCGATAAAAGTGCCGTCGCGTTGCGCCTGACCAAAGAAAGCGTACGCCTGGGAACAGCCCATGCGCCCCAAGGACAAGTGGAAGGGTCTACTACGCAACTGGCTGCCCTGCAACAGATCAACGAGTTCTACCTCGCACATGTTATGCAAACGGCTGACGCCAGCGAGGGCTTACATGCCTTTCTGGAGAAACGCCAGCCGCACTGGAAAAATCACTAATGTTTAAGGATGCATAAAGATACATAAGGAATCACTATGACTATTCATCGTCCCTGGGAGACGCTTTCGTTTCAACAAGTATTGGATACCCCGTACCTCAAGATTCGTTGTGAGCAGGTCGCCGTTCCCGATGGCCCCACAATACACGATTACTATATCATCGAGAATCGTGGCTGGGTGGGCATCGTGCCGGTGACGGAAGATGGACGTTTCTTGATTAATAAGCAGTATAAACATGGGATTGGGCGCGAGGTGCTTGAGTTTCCCGCCGGTGGCATCGATCCCGACGAGAATGACCCATTAGTTACAGCCCGGCGCGAACTGATGGAAGAGACAGGATACAGCTTCACAGATGACAGGGTTGAGCCATTAGCGCACATGTACGCGAACCCGACCGGTGCCCGCACCCTCATCTGGTGGTATCTCGCCCGCGACGTGCGCCAAACGGGCACCCAGAAAGTTGATCCCGTCGAGGTCATCGAAAACCTGCTGGTTACACCACGAGAACTGTTACAATTGATTCACGAAGGCAGTTTTGCCGTGCAAGGACAGGTGGCGGCAGCATATATGGCACTGGAACGGCTGGGGCTGCTAACAACACAATTTTGATGTTACCAATCTGAACGTACAAACCTGAACGTACAAACTTGACCTTACAAAAATTTTATACTTTTAACACAGCTTCTTTAGCTCCTGATAGTATACTACGGTTGTGCAGTGGGTAGAGTGGTCACAGGCTCTCCCACTGCCATCAATTAGGTAAAGCAAAGCACATATGAAAATTCTGATCATTGAGGATGAAGCAAATATTGTACAGCTTATTCGGCTGTACCTGGAACAGGCCAATTTTACCGTCGTTACCGCCAGCGATGGTGTCGCTGGCCTGGAACTGCATGCCCGCGAACATCCCGACCTGGTCATTCTCGACCTGATGCTACCCGCCCTGGATGGCATGGAGGTGTGTCGCCGGATTCGCGCCTGGGCCGATACGCCCATCCTCATGCTCACCGCACGTCAGGGGGAGGAAGATCGCATCGCGGGCCTCGAACTGGGGGCCGACGACTACCTTGTCAAACCCTTCAGTCCACGCGAGGTGGTCAGCCGGGTTAAAGCCATCTTGCGCAGAAGTACCACCTCCGCTAGTGCCGAAACAAAGGAAGCGCACGAGGAGTTACGCTTTGACAAATTGCTCATCAATATGCCAGAACGGCGCGTCGAAGTCAACGGACAGCGTGTGACGTTGACGGTGAAAGAGTTCGATTTGCTGGTCACGCTGGCCTCGGCACCGGAGCGCGTCTTTACCCGCGAATCACTATTGAACCAGGTATGGGGCTACAGCTACCTGGGCGATGGTCGTACCGTCGACGTGCATATTGGCACGTTGCGCAAGAAAATTGAGGGCGTAGCGGGTGCGCCACCTGTCATCAAAACAGTGTGGGGCGTCGGATATAAGTTCACACTTGAGGATGCGGAATGAACAGGCGTTTTATGCTTCCCACCTTGAGTTTGCGTGTAAAGCTGATGCTCAGCTATCTGGGTGTGGCCCTTGGTGCCATCCTCATCCTGGCCTTTGTCGTCTCATTCGCAACACAAAACTACTTCATTGGTACACAGCAAGCTCAGTTGCGCACTCAGGCAGAGTACGCGGCCCAGAATGTAGGCCATCTTTATAGCTCCTACGGCAGTGTGTGGCAAAATGTGCCGCTGCGCTTCGAAACGAATGGGCCAACGCTGATATTGATAGTCGACACGAATAACCAACAAATCTACTTTAGCGCACCACGGATTCTCGCTCCACTTGATAGAGATGACGCGACCTCTTCAGCATTAACACAAGCTCTGACGCAAGCTTTGCACGGACAGGAGGTGCAAGGCTATTTTCAGAAAAGTCCCGACGATACGATGCTCTCTGGCCCATATATCAGCGTGCCTCTGCGCTACAATGGGCAGTCAAGTGGTCAGATCATCGGCGCTATGCTCATCGCCGTCCCAGAACAATACTTTTCGCCCAATGATTTCCTGGCGAATGTCAATCAGGCCATCTTTGCCGCCGGTGGAATAATGGCACTGGTGATTATTCTCTTCAGTTTGCTTTTAGCGCGGCGTTTGACACGTCCACTAGAGTCCTTGACCGTGGCGGCCGAGCAGATGGCGAAAGGTAATTATACGCAACGTGTGGCTCCGACGCAGAACCGTGATGAGATGGGCCGACTCGCCACAACATTTAATGTCATGGCTGATACCATTGAATCCGATGTCACCGAGTTGCGTCGCCAGGAACAACTGCGCCGCGACCTGATCGCCAATATCGCCCATGATCTCGCGACGCCACTGACCGCCATTCAAGGCTTCAGCGAAGCCCTGGCCGACGATGTCATCTCCGATGCCGATGCGCGGCAGGAGACGGCACAACTCATTGGGCGCGAGGTGCAACGACTGCGCCGCCTGGTGGGGGATATGCAGAATATGACAGCGCTGGAGGTGGGACGCATTCGACTCGATCTGGCTCCGCTCGACCTGCATAGCCTGGTTGACGAGACGCTGGCTGTCATTCGACCAGAATGTGAGCAGGCAGGCATTACCGTCGAAAATGAGCTTGCCGCCACGACACCCCCTGTGTTGGCCGATGGTGATCGCATCACGCAGGTCCTGCTTAATCTCCTGGATAATGCTCGCCGCTATACGCCCAAAGGAGGCAAAATAACGGTTGGCGCCACGCCAGCGGGAAAATTCCTCACCATCTGTGTCAGCGACACTGGTTGTGGCATCGATGCCGAAGACCTGCCGTACATTTTCGAGCGGTTTTATAAGATTGATCGCGCCCGTACTGGCTCATCCAGTGGGAGCGGCCTGGGCCTCGCTATCGTCAAGGCCATTATTACGGCACACGGCGGGACCATCTCCGCTGAAAGCAGTCCAGGCCAAGGTACACACATCCGCTTCACCTTACCCCTCGCTCCCACCAATTAACGCTATAATGAGGTTCAAAAAAATACGCTGGATACTCGTAGGGCGCGATTTATCGCCGCCACTGCCGATTTATCGGCCCGTCCTGGTGGCAGAATATCCAGCGTATTTTGTAAAACCTCATTAGACCCGACGTACACGACATACAAGCAATGAAGAGGCAACGAACAGCCAAAAACAGGTATACTATAGAAGTATCGTTCCTGGCAAAATCCCATCACTATGCTAATGTATGAAGGAGAAGCACATGGCTATTGATAGCAGCCTGATAGGTAAGAGTTCGTCAGCGCAAACATTCGAGGTCACGAAAGAGGCGGTGCAACGTTTTATGGAAGCGACAGAAGATCCAGCGTTGCATACGGATGCCCCCTTAGAATATGCTCCTCCCACCTTTCCTACGACGTTCCGTACAGGTATTCCTGGCCTGACTTTAGATACCACCAAAGTGCAGTTGTTGCACGGGGAGCAAGAGTATACGTACACGCGTCGTTTGCGCATCGGTGAGCAGGTAAGCTGTGTGGTGCGTATCATCGATATTCGTCATCGCACTGGTCGCACGGGTGAAATGACCTTCATGGTGCTCGAAACTACTGCCAGCGATGCCCAACACCACACAGTATTTACCGCTCGCAGCACCTCTATCCTGCGCAGCAAGTAGGTAGGTAGAATACACCATAGATTGGGCTGTACTCGCGCATAAATAAATCCGTTCTCAGACATCTATACGTTGCTAATCAACGTAGAATCCAATGATGAATGAGACTAGTGATTTTTCCGAGATTGTCGATCAGTTTCTAGAGGAGTGGTGTCAGCAAGGTGCTGATCTCACCGTGACCCAGCTTGCACTTTTTGAGAAGTTCCGCGTATTCTGGGCACAGGCATCCCAGCGGTGGATTGACGAAGCATCCTTTCTTGACTTCTCTCTAGAAATGCAACGTCGCGGGTACCGGGCGAGTCGAAAAGGCAAACGCTACTGGTACGGCTTGACGCTGCGCAAGAAGCCACAAAGCCAGCAACGCAGATCAAGACGAACTGAGTATAGTGAAGACTAGTCTGGCAAGAACGAGCCTTTTCTATTATAATCTGAGCAGAAGTTAAAGGTATCACTCAAAGAGCTTTACTTTGTCTGGAGAAAAGGGTTGCTGGTTAAGATCATCATTGTTTTTCTGCTCTGGCTCGCAGTGCTCAGCATAGAGTGGCTTACGCTCATACTTGGCGCGTTCGTTCCAAATCACGCCAAGCTATTAAATGCCCTTGGCTTAAGCTTGCTCGTTTTTTTCCCACTGTGTGCCATCATTGGGACGATGCTCATTTTAAGGTAACATTCCTCTGGCGATGAACAATTGGTTACGATATGAATTTATGCCCAGGCAGAGATGAAAAACTGCTCGACATGCACCATAAATTCTGGGAGAATTTGTGAAGGAAGGGTGGCTTTCCCACGATAGACACCCTGTGATTGATATTCTCCGCCTTCGAGAAACAATACCTCAACCGTTTTTGAGTCAGGTGCAACAATCCAGTATTCTGGCACTCCGGCGCGGGCGTAGGCAACAATTTTTCTATATCTATCGTGTGTTTCGCTGGTGGGCGAAACAACCTCGACAACCAGATCGGGCGCACCAACAATATGGCGCTCTTTCAATTTCTTCTGGCTTGCTTTCAACAAGACAACGACATCGGGTTGAAACGTCGTATTCGGGGCAAGCTCGACATCAATGGGAGCCATAAACGCCCCCCCCAAGCCAGTTATTCGCATAAATGTTCGTAGATGTGCAAAGATTTCACCAACAATCTCTTGATGAGACCAGCTAGGAGAGGGTGACATATACAGCACTCCATTTACAATTTCGTATTTATTCCCATCATCTGGAATAACGGCATAGTCGTCATAGGTCCAGAAGCCTTGTTTAGGCCCTGGAACGTTATTGGCGGGAGCAACCACTGGAATCCTATCAGAGGTTTGCGTCATATCAAGCGAGCCTTTCGTCTAGGAACACCTTTCATATATTGTACCATAGCTGATGGATGAGTAGGGCTTTGTCAACCTACATTCGGCAAAGCAGGAGAACCCTGTCTGGGGGACAGGTATCAGAGGGCGGCAGCCCTTTAACTGGGTTCTAGAGCTGCGCCCTAGTTCTCCCCTTTCCCCTGCCGCCGAAGGCGGCATTTCAAATCAAGATTGACAGTCCAGTAGTGCTGTGAAACACATATTGGTAGGGGTATGTATACTGAAAATGAACGAACAAGCAGTTTAGGAACTATAGTAAGTTTGATGCTAGATATTGCCTTTCATAGTCTCTGTCACTGCTCGTACACGTATTATTTACCGTAATTCAGACAGAGGAGATACAAAGACATGCCCAATATTCATGTTAATACAGAAGAGATGCGACAACTCGCCGGTAGTTTTGATTGGTGGTCTAACAACCTGCGTGATGGAATGATGCCAACGCTACAGCATTTGACGGGTCAACTAGAGGGCGATTGGCAAGGGGTGAGCCGCCAGCATTACGAGGAGATGATCCAGGTATGGCGCACCAATGCCCTGAACCTCATCGAGTCAGCCGAGAACCTGAGCCGTCACATGATGAATACCGCGAACCAGTTCGAGAACGTCGACCGTTCATTTTAAGAGGATTGGCAATATATATAGTCATTGTTGCTTCTTTATTATCGAAAAACACCCCGAAACGATAATAAGGATAAGGCCCCTACTTCCTTATTATCGCTAGCGATAATAAGGAAGTAGGGGCCTTATCCTAGGCTCTCTTGGTGGGATCATTGGCTGTAGTAGCGAAGTAACGACTGAAATGATTCATCACATATCAGGTTTTTCTCGCTCGGCCAGCTCTCTCTCGATTCGCGAGATCATCCTGTCAGGGTCTCTGGCCAACGTATCTTTTGCTAATGCATTACATGAAAGCAAAAAACTGCTCAACAGTCACCGACCAGGCGGCTATAGGTCATTCGATCAAATTGCTCGTTGAGTACAACAAACACATCTAGCTGTACAACATCACCCACATTCAACTCAACATCAGTAGGAGATGCAAAACGCGCCCTAACCCTGCCATTTGCACAAACTGACGCAGATACGCTGCTATCTCAAGGCTTATCCCCTGGTGTCCCATATTTGGCGCAGGGGCCGTATAGAGCACTCCATTTACTACTTCAAAGATTTGTCCATCGTCTGGTATGGCAGCATAATCAGCATAAGTCCATTGCCTTTGTAGCGGTCCAGGAACCCAGTCAGCGGGGACCACAGCAGGCAATCTCGCGCTAGTGGTCATTCTTTCACCGCCTCTCACTCAGGCATGTAATGACACACACTTCTGGATAAGCATACCATGCTTAACAATGTGTTTAATAGACCTCTCGTTAGATAAAAAACGTAACGGAAGTCATACAAATCCAAAGGCGATGCAGAGGAAAGGGGAAAAGTGGGCGACTAGGGATTCGAACCCCAGACCTACTGCGTGTAAAGCAGCCGCTCTAACCAACTGAGCTAGTCGCCCTTGCTTGCGTGCGTGAGGATAATGAGACAGAAAATCGGTGTTTCTGTTGCGTATGGGGTGCCCTCGAGTGGATTCGAACCACCACGCCCTTTCGAGCACAGGCCCTCAACCTGCTGCGTATACCATTCCGCCACGAGGGCAAGTCATAACGGATTACGGATGCCATTCTAACCTAATCTTTGTGACTTGTCAATCCCCATTTTTTCTTGGTTCTCCAACCCTTCAACGGATTCGGGCCGATAAATCGGCAGTGGCGGCGATAAATCGCGCCCTACGGTTCAGCCGCCAGCTCATTTTACTTTATAGCCCATTTCGGTGAGCTTGGCTTGCACCTTATCGCAGTGATCGCCTTGTATCTCGATATTCCCGTCCTTCACGGTGCCGCCGGAACCACAGAGCTTTTTGAGTTGTTGGGCGAGGATGGTAAGCGTTGCCTCGTTGGCTGGCACTCCGGTGATGACGGTGACAGTTTTCCCGCCGCGTTGCTTGCGGTCGCGCATCACGCGCACAATACCATCGCTCTTTTTTGTGGGGCCACTTGCTGCGGATTGGTCACAACGACACTGATTATAGGGTAAGCCACAGGTTGGGCAGGTGGAGACTCTGCCACTATCGGTTGAGTAGACAATGCGATCCGGCATACGCTTCTTTAAGCTCCTTTCAAACAACAGCAGTTCCCACAAATTGTATCATAGAACTGCCTTAGAAGAACCTGTGTCACATTAGTTTTCCGTTAGACAACAGCTTTTACAGTGTTTGCTTGACACTTAGTTTGATAGAGAGGCGTATACTGTATGTAGGTAGATTATAGGTTAGAGAAGAAGTATTAAGAACCATGTTAGAATTGGAAGAGACGAAGTTACATCACTATGCCATCCAGCGTCGCCTGGCGCGTGGTGGCATGTCAGATATTTATCTCGCGCACGACGAGCAGCAAATTACCGTGGCCATGAAGGTTGTGCATTGCAGTCAGGAAGATCATGTTGTACGTTTCCAGCGCGAAATACAAGCACTACAAGGCCTGACGCACGATCATATCCTTCCCATCCTCGATTGTGGAAAAGACGGCTCGTGGCACTATTGCGTTATGCCCTATATGCGCGTTGGCACCTTGCGTGAGCGCATCCGTAAGGAACCCTTGAGCTTGACCGAGGTTAGCACCATCTTCGACCAGCTAGCACGCGCACTGCAGCATACGCATGAGCAGGGCATGCTCCATCGCGACATTAAACCGTCCAATATTTTACTCGGCGATGATGGACATGTCTATTTGGCGGATTTTGGATTAGCCAAAGATATCATGGGCGAAGATAGCGAATTCACCCAGACTGATTGTTTAATTGGTACACCCGAATACATGGCTCCTGAACTGGCAGAACAGCCTGCCAGCATCAGTAGCGATATTTATGCCTTAGGTATCGTACTGTATCAAATGTTGACGGGACAAGTCCCTTTTAAGGGGACGACTCCCATGTCTACGTACTGGAAACATATCCAGATACAGCCAATTGCGCCCTCACAATTGAATCCAGCTATTTCCTATCCAGTCGAGCAGGTGATACTTTGCGCCCTCGAAAAAGATCCCACTCGTCGCTTCAAGTCTGTGCAGAACATGGCAGATGCCTTTGCATGCGCAGTAGGCATTGTGGAGAGCGAATCTCGTGTGCAGAGCGGGCGCATTCACTCTGCCCCCAACAGCGTAACGCTCCCACCGCCCACACAACGTGTGATTTCGTTGCGAGCAGCGCAAACACGACGGAACTTGCATCCAGCATTCATCGCGCTTGTCGCCACGTTTTTCCTGCTTGTGCTGCCGCTGGCCCTTGGTTTCTCTTTCTCGCTGGGCAACAGAAGCATACAAGCACCGGCAGCCTTTGGAGCAAGTGGGCAATTTATAAAAATGGATGGCCTCGCACAAGGAAAAACGCCTCCTCATACACTACCTGCTACCACACCTACACCTTCATCTACCACAACCACTACGGCATTGACGACGATAGTCCTTCCAAATATCCAAATACCTGGAGGTAGTGGGCATGGACACAAACGCGGGCACAAACATGGGCATGGGCATGGACATTGATAGGAGTATATTCATTGACTTTCAGCGCGGCAGATACGTATACTGCCTGAGTATGTACAGCGAAAGACCTTTGCAGGCAGAGGAGAAAAAGGAAACTATAACGACATGCCTGGACTAACGGGAACATCATTAGGACAGTATCAACTCCTGGAACGCTTAGGGCGCGGTGGGATGTCGGAAGTTTACCTGGCGTATGATAATCTCCATCAGCGGAACCTGGCCATCAAAGTAGTCGCCAGCACTCACGCAGACTACATCGAGCGCTTCCGCCGTGAAGCCTATGCTGTCAGCATACTACAACATGCTCACATACTTCCTGCTTACGATTATGGTGAACAACCTCCCTGGCACTATATGGTGATGCCCTATATTGCCTTAGGCACCTTACGTGATCGCTTACAACAAGGCCCTCTTACACTGGAAGAGACAGGGATCATCCTGGAACAAATCGCCAACGCCTTGCAATTTGCGCACGACCAGGGCATCATTCATCGTGATATTAAACCCTCGAACATTCTGCTGGGCGATGATAACTATGTGTACCTGGCTGATTTTGGGCTCGCGAAGTCGCTTGAAGGTGGCAGCACGATCACCCAGACCGGTAACCTGCTAGGTACCCCTGAATATATGGCGCCGGAATTGGCGGAGGGGCCAGCGACGACGAGTAGTGATCTGTATGCGCTGGGCATCGTGCTCTATGAAATGGCAACCGGGAATATACCATTCGACGGTGAAACACCTTTGGCGATCTATTGGAAGCAGATTCGCGATCAGCCATTACCACCTACCCGCATCAATCTCGCTATTCCACCCGCCATTGAACGGGTCATTCTGCGCTCTTTAGAGAAGGAGCCACAGCGTCGCTATCAAACGGCTAATGAATTAGCACATGCCTATATCGAAGCGCTCACCTTCCCAGATATGGTTGTCGAGGAGTTGCCTCCAACCACGAGCCATAGCACGACAGCGGTTGAACCAGAGCGGGTAGCACCGCCATCTGTACACTACCGAGAACATGTGCCGACGCAAGATGGCGCGTTAGTGTTGCCCAATAACCCTGTCATGACCCCCAACGCGATATCAGCGCAGCGCAGGCGGTTCGTCAAGGGTATCTCTCCGTATTGGCAACGCCGACGACGCAGCGCACCGCTTACCCCCCCACCAATGGAAGCATTGACACCATTACTACCAACCGCTTTACCTGATGATTTTGCCGCGCCAACACGAGAACACGTAGCTCCTGAGGCTGCACCCGTTTTACACACGACACCTGCCCCGCGTGTTCGTCCAGCCCGGCGCAACCGTTCCGCGACACGACCACGCCAAAAGCGCACAAGTCCTGTTCTCATTAGTTTGCTGGTCATCGTGATCCTGATTCTGTTGTTTGGCTTGATCGCCTTTTTCTTTACCATGCAATATACTAGTGCGACTCGTCTGAACAATATTGCAACGGCAACAGCCAATGTCTATGCTACAGCTACAGGGGTGGTCACGAATGCTGCCGCAACACAGAAAGCGCAGCTTACGGCTATCGCGGGCGTGGCTCTCACCGCAACCAGTGGCACCCTTCTACTCTCGGATACGCTCACCAGTAACACCAATCATCGCTGGCTCGAAAATACCTCCTGCACCTTCACAGGCGGTGCTTACCACATCATTGTGCAACAGAGCAACTTTCTACAGCTTTGTCCTTCCAGCGCGCTCTCCTTTGCTAACGGCGCTATACAAGCCGACGTCACGTTACTCTCTGGCAATACTGCTGGACTGCTCTTTCGCGTCAGTGGCAATCAGTATTACGACTTTGAAATTACCAACACTGGTACTTTCTTCTTACGCCGCCACAACGCTAACAGTGCAGTCGCTTACACCGACCTTATCCCCGACACAGCAAGTAGTGCTATCATGACCGGGAGTCACGTCAACAGGCTACTGGTGATTGCTAATGGCAGCGATTTTAAGCTCTATATCAACGGCTTTTTTGTAGAAGAAGCTCAGGACAGCAGCTATACGAGTGGACAGATTGGCTTTGCCAGTGGCACCCTCTCCTCCACCTCTACAGGCGAAGGCAGTTTCGCAAACCTCAAAGTGTATAAATCGTAGCGAAAAATCACGCAAAAGCTGCGAAATACTCTATAATCCTCAGAAAATGAGGAAGATTGTGTAGTTTTGGGGTTGCGAGCAGCCGTTAGCTACGCTATTATATGAGGGAAACTCTGACAGAGTTAGCAAACAAAAAACAGTGTTTCTTGCCAAACATTGTTACTTTTTAAGGAATAGATATGCAACAACATACGCTGTCCACCTCGGTAGTGCCAATGACAGGGTTAGAACGTTTTCTCGCCGCCTGTCGCCATGAGCAGCCCGATGCGACGCCTGTCTGGTTCATGCGCCAGGCTGGTCGCTGTCTCGCCGAATATCGCGAACTGCGCAAACGCTACGATATATTGACGATGGCGAAAACACCAGAACTATGTACCCAAGTCACGCTGATGCCCGTCGAGCGTTTTGGAGTCGATGGGGCGGTGCTCTATGCCGATATCATGTTGCCTTTAGAAGGCATGGGCATCTCGCTCGAAATTCAGCCCGACCTGGGGCCAATCATACACAACCCAATTCGCACGATGCAGGATGTTGACGCCTTGCGCATCATCGATCCCGAAGAGTCAACCTCCTTTGTAATGGAGGCGATACGCATGGTACGACGCGAACTGGCAGGAAAACAGGCGGTGATCGGCTTTTCCGGTGCGCCTTTTACCCTGGCCTGTTACATGATCGAGGGGCGTCCCTCACGCGACTATGGCCTTGCCAAATCCTTGATGTACGGTCAGCCACAGGTCTGGCACGCGCTGATGACGAAGCTGACCGAGGTTGTCTCACGCTACCTGCTAGCCCAGATTCGGGCTGGAGCGGACGTGGTGCAAGTATTCGATAGCTGGGTTGGTGCGCTCAGTCCCAGCACCTACCAACAATTTGTGCAACCATACAGCCAGCGCATCTTCGCGGCTGTCAAGCAAAGCGGCACACCATCCATCCATTTCGGGACAGGAACCGCCAACCTTCTAGAGTTGATGACCGAGGCTGGTGGCGATATTATCAGCGTTGATTGGCGTGTAGAGTTGGACGAGGCCTGGGCTCGTATCGGTTACGATCGTGGCATCCAGGGGAATCTCGATCCCACGCTCCTGCTCACGCCCTGGGAAACCATCGAGGCTGGTATGCGCGACGTGCTGCGTCGTGCCAACAACCGCCCCGGTCATATATTCAACCTGGGCCACGGCGTCCTCGCCCCCACCGATCCTGAGATGCTCATCCGCCTGGTCGAAAGTGTACACGAGGTATCAGCAAGAGGTTAAAAAATACCTGTAGGGCGCGATTTATCGCCGCCACCGCCGATTTATCGGCCCGTGCCGCTTGCCAATAAATCGCGCCCTACGGTTGTCTGCGCTTCATTTAAAGAGAGACAAGGTACAGTATGACTACGAATGAGAGAGTTGGCGTCATGCTCATGACGTATGGCTCACCGGCAACCCTCGATGACATCCCTGTCTATCTCAGGCATGTCTATGGTGGACGCGAGGCCAGTGAAGAGGTTATCAAGGAGTTTCGCCGCCGTTACGACCTGATTGGCGGTTCTCCACTGGTACGCATTACGCGCGAGCAGGCTGTCGCGCTGGAAGCGGAACTCAACGCGCAGCATGCTACAGGTCCTAGCTTTCATGTGATAGCTGGCATGCGTTTCGCCCCGCCATTCATTGCCGATGTCACAGCAGAGGCGACGGCAGGAGCCAGCCAATTGATTGGTGTCATCATGTCGCCACAATATTCGCCCATTATTATGAGCGGCTATGTGCGCACACTCGAAGATGCCGTAAAAGATTTGCAGCGCGATGACCTGGAGCTAAAGATTGCGCGGGACTGGCATCTGCAACCCTACTTTTTGCAAGCCATTGCCGAACGTATGCAACAGGCATTGCAGTGCTTCCCAGCGGAGTTACGAGAGCGTGTTCCGGTGCTGCTGACGGCACACAGTATGCCCAAACGTGTGATCGAGAAGGAGCCGAATTATATTAACCACCTCAAGGAGACGGCAGCCGCCGTCGCCGAACTCGTCGGTCTCCCCTCTGAACGGTGGATGTTCTGCTACCAGAGTGCTGGTCATACGCCAGAGGAGTGGCTCAAACCCGACTTCGCCGATATCATGCCGGAACTTAAAGCAGCAGATCATAGCCATGTACTCATCGCCCCTGTTCAATTTCTGGCCGACCACCTGGAGATTCTCTATGATATCGAGATTGGCGCCCGTGAGCAGGCCGAGACCCACGGCATCCAGTTTGCGCGTACCGAGTCGCTCAACACGTCGCCCCTCTTTATCAAGGCCTTAGCCGCCGTAGTCGAGGAGACGATGGGGCAGGGGTAAATGATGCCCACCAGGGACAGCACTACATGTAATGATGTCCCTGGGTGGGCATCAGACGGGTTTCTACCCATTGACGCCCAACTGTTGAAATATCGCTTGCGCCTGTTGGAGCAACTCCTGACAACGTTGTGCATCGCCCTCTTGCTGGCGGCTATTGACTGGACAGCGTGTGGTAGCGTAATGGTAAAATAGAGGCAAGAGATTCAGGCAGCTTGAAGTATTTACCGCTTGAATATATTGAAACATGATAATATACCTTGACATATTCATGGCAGTATTTTATTATGGAGTAGCTAAAAAGCTAGTAGGTGGTGTCGCTAATAGAAAGCATGGACTCTATGCGCATAATGCACACACGTCACAGTGATGCTTGGCAAGGGCAACAGAAAGGGCAAACGAATGGGACGCAGTGATGGGCAACAGCGGCGGACGACAGGTGGAATAAGGAAGAATGAACCCAATCCAGTCACATTAGCGGATACCTCTGAACGTAGTGCAAGGGAGACGCAAGATGACATTGAGTACGAGGATGATAGTATTGAACAGCCTCGTACGACTAGCTCAGCAATTCGTAGGACAAATCTTCCTGGGCCGCGCAATACGGGACAGTACAACTCACCGATCCCGCCACGCCGAACACCCCGCTCTTCGACAACGACCTCTATACCTGCTTCAATCAACATTCAGCAGCAATATCCTCGCAACAACACAAGGCTCCAGCCGACGAAGGGTGAGCCAAGAAAAAATGTATTGAAAGGGAAAGTGCATTGGCTTTTGCCTGTCGGAATAGGTATGATCGCTATGCTGGTGCTATGGGAACTCGGTTCCATCGCGTTGGCGTGGGGAACGGCTCGCTACGATGACATTCGCTACGGCAATCCGCGTACCTACCAAATCGACGCGGTTGTAGGACATGGCAATGATAGTACACTCCATCCCAGCCACTTTATAGCGGTGAACCTGAATCGTCAAGCTATCGTTGTTGAATTTCCGGCGGGTAATCCAGCAGGGGCTGAGAGTTATGTGGTGCCTTACTATATTCTGGGGTCAGGGGCAGATCAGGTACCGGTTACACTAGAGTTTCGCGATGTCACTGCTGATCACAAGCTAGATATGATTATACATATCCATTTGCAGATCCAGGATCAAACCTTTGTCTTCATCAATGACGGCACAAAGTTCCGTCCGCCTACCAGTAAAGACAACATCCATATGTGATCTTGGGATAACAAAAAATATCGGGCCGCACATGCGGCCCGATATTTTTTGTTATCTACCAAAGATGTTGGTATAATATTCGCCGACCAGTTCGGCGGGAAAGAACTTGAGCAGGTTTACCGCGAGCAAGGCGAAAGCTATCCAATCCATGCCAGCATCAACAGGAACACCAATAACTGTGCCTACCAGAGGAAGAACCACGCTCAAAAAGGCCTCACTGAAGAAATCAGGGAAGAACAATAAAGCTAGTAGAGCGACGATTGAGCCTACAAAAAGCAGTTTACGCCAGATAGACACGCGCCTATCCGTCAGCAAGCCGCCAATGAGTTTGAGTGTTTTACCGACGTGGAGAAAGATATCTCTCCGGCGCGGCTGCGTTCGTGCCTGTGTATAAGTTTGACTTTGCATCAATAATAAAACCTCCTATGTATCACATATATACTACGTAATACAAGGAGCAAAAGTTGTAGGTGTGGGGGATTGTAGCAGCATTGAGACTTGCGAAGTTCAGACAATATCGGCAAAAACCTCGCTTGCTTGATAGTGAAAGCCTGAGAGGTATGGTGACTGCAAGATATCTTTTTCGTACACGATACCGATTTGCTGAAGTGCCATTTCTTCGCGACGGTAGACCTCAATCTGCTGTATCCGCCAGTTGACAATCCAGTATTCCAGTGCGCCCCGCCGTGAGTAAAGTTTGAGCTTCGTTTCGCGGTCGCGCCGCTCGTTGATATCTCCTGGCGAAAGAACTTCCACTACCAATTCTGGCGAGGAGTGTAATTTGCCATCTGGCTCAAAGGCGGATGCTAATCGCTCGTGACTAATCCATACTACATCAGGAACGACATCATCATCGTTGGCAAAAATGATACCAGGGGTAAAAATGGCGACACCAAGATGGGTTTTGTTTGCCCATTCTTTTAGCATGCCGTTGATGTTCGAGCACACGATCTGGTGATTGAGGTGTGGCTGTTTTGACACGTACAGTTCTCCCCCGATAACTTCATATAATTTGCCATTATCCGGCATCGTTTCTAGGTCTCGTGAGGTCCAATTGTAAGTCGACATAGGTTCACCTACTCGCATTTTATGAATGGCTACTTTCCTTTACGCTGCTCTTATTATACACTTTTTACCTCGCCCTAGCAGCATATTTTCAGGGTTTCTCAACTGTCTTTTTGTGCCGCCTACGGCGGCAGGAAAGAGAGGGAAGCTAGGGCACAGCCCTATTACCTGTCCCCCGGACAGGGTGCAGTCAAAGGGTTTCACCCCTTGCATCCCTGCTTAGTGCTTTTTTTGGCAATTCCTATGTTAAGAATGGAGCGTGATGAGCCCTTTTTGGGCGGCTAGGGCAACTGCTTCGGTGCGATTGGTGGCACCGAGTTTGCCCATGATGGAGCTGACATGAAATTTGGCGGTGCGTTCGCTGATCACGAGTTGGGCGGCGATCTCTTTGTTGGGCATACCTTGCGCCAGGAGGTTGAGCACCTCCAGTTCACGTTCGGTAAGAGCCTCAAAGGGGGGCGCGCTGGATAGGTAGTGGGGCGGTGGTACGTTTTGGGGTACTATGGCTGGTTGATGGCCGACGTGGCGCAGCAATTTGGAGGCGACTACTGGTTGGAGCAAGGAACCGCCCTCCATCGTTATGCGAATAGCGTTGAAGATTTCTTCGCGCGGTGCCCCTTTTAGGAGGTAGCCATTCGCGCCAGCCTGTACGGCGTGGATGATGCGTTCATCGTTATCAAAGGCAGTGAAAACGATGATACGGGAGCTGGGTCGCTGCTGCCGCAGACGACGAATGGCCTCGACTCCATCCATAATAGGCATTTCAAGATCGAGCAACAGAATGTCTGGTTGCACCTGTAAACCCAGGCGCACGGCTTCATCGCCACTCGCAGCTTCCGCTACGACCTCGAAATCTGCCTGTGTCTCTAGAACGGCGCGTAAGCCTTCGCGGACAATGGGATGATCGTCGGCGAGCAAAATTCGTATCATTTGTTCTTTTCCTCCCACTTCCAATGAGATTATTGCTCTGTTTCTCTTCATTTGACGAGACGCCTTCGGCGGCAAGGGAGAGAAGGAGACCTAGGGCGCAGCCCTAGAACCCAGTCAAGGGGCGGCCGCCTTTGCATCCCTACTCGTCACATGAAAGGTAACAGAGTACTACCGATAGGGAACTTGCACATCAATATAGGTGCCTGCGCCTGGTTCACTCTGAATGCAGATAGTGCCGCCCAGCAACTTCACACGTTCATTCATGCCCGTCAAGCCAAAGTGACCATCATTGGCAGTACTGGTTACGTTGTCGGGGTCAAAGCCACGACCATCATCCTGCACGACCACGCGTAAAGATTGCTCTTCCATTGTCAGCGTCACATCAATATGGTGTGCTTGAGCGTGATGACAGGCATTAGCCAGGGCCTCTTGTACAATACGATAGACGCCCTCTTCCAGACGTGTAGATAAGTTATGAGGTCCGGCCATGGGTATAGAGGAGAATTGGACCTGCACCGCGCTATCATCACACCAGTGTTGCACTAAATTCGCTATGGCTTCGGGCAGCGTGCGGTTTTGCAGCGGTGCGGCACGCAAATCCATCACCGAGCGGCGCGCCTCTTCCAGGTTGCTGCGCGCCAGGCTTAATGCACGGCGAATGGCTTCGGAGGCACGTTCAGGTCGTGTAGTGGACAGGGCATCAGCCGTTTCAAGTTGGAGGGTGATGGCAGCTAGCCCTTGGGCCAGAGTGTCATGGATCTCGCGTGCCAGCCGATTGCGTTCCTCGATGGTGGCAAGACGCGTGGCGGCTTGTGTATGTTCAGAGGAGAGTCGGGCGCGTTGCACGGCCAACCCGATCTGGTCGCCGATGATGTGGAGCAGTTGCAGTTCTTCGGGCAGCAGTTCGCGCCAATCCTCGCTCGCGACATTCAAGACACCAATGGGGGTGGCACTGGCATAGATAGGGACACTGGCATGGAAGCGCAGTCCCCACGAAGTCGGGTCGCTATCGCGCTCAGCGTTCTTCAAGCGACTACAGCGCAGAACATCAATATTGGCAGCCCCTTCCATACTCCCGTCCAAGAAGGTATCCAGACAGAGACAGTAGCCTGTCATGCGTTGCGGATGGTCTGCGAGGTAGGGAGGGAGGGACTGGGCAGCAGCGAGGTGTGGTTCGCCTTGTGCGTCGAGGAGCCAGACCCAACCAGTTTGTAGACCTAGCAGCTTCGTGGTTTGGGCCAGCACCTCCTGCAATGCTTCATGCACATCTACTTTGCGATTCAGATGGCCCGCAATGGTATAGAGCACCGCCAATTCGCGATTACTGCGCAAAAGCGAGGCTGTTTCTTCATGGAATGAGGAATTTTCGGGTTGTGTCTCCATAGCATAAGTATATCACACCGTCTTTTTCCTTCTGAACGTAAAGTGGGCCAGGTTCTCCGCGTAGCTACTGATAAATGGTAAGCGCACCTTCTTACCGCGATATGCTTGTATCATCAAGAAGACCCAGATGAGGAATACCACAAAGCCAACCACAGTGGAGACAAAGCCAATCACTGGCCCTAGGAGAAATCCCAGGATCGGTATTAGGCTAATAAGGCGTAAGAGGAGATAAAACAGAGAGACAATACCGAAGAAGATGGTCGATTGGGCGGCACTGAAGCGCACAAAGCGATTCTTACGCTCGACGAAGAGGAAGATTATGCCGCTGAACCAGCCCAATAGATAGCTGAGCAGTGCTTCCGTCTTAGCTTGCATGCCTGTTGAGGTAGGATCATAGGGACTAGACCCTTGTGTGCTGGCTGGTGGTTCGTAGGTAGCACTACTATAGGTCTGTTGCTGCCACTGCTGCCCTTGCTGTTGTTGAGTACCACCTGTTTGTCCTTGCTGTCCAGCTTGTCCAGCTTGCCCATACTGCTGCCCAGTGGATGAAGAGGCATCGTTTGGCTGTGCGGGGCCAGTATATCTGCCATAACCGCCGTAGCCCGTTCTATAAGAATTATCTGAATTGTCATCCTGTCCCATGCTATCCTACCTTCTCTGGTGAATGATATGTTTATGCTGTCTATCATTATTACGTGGCGCATGCAGAAAAGTTGAAGGGCACAACGCATAATTGCAGTGTGCCCTTCAATCACTATGAACGTGCCTTTGCGATTGCCTACCGTTGCCTACATAGGTGGCATACCAGGTGTGCCAGTAGTACCTTGGTTGGCGTATCTCTCGGCATAATCACCAATGACTGGTAGCTTGAAGTACTTGCCTTGGAAGCCATTGATCAACAGAACAATCCAGCCGACGAAGCCGACAATCCCTATAATTAAACTTAGTAAGCCAAGAAAGGGCACTCCCGCACTGCCGCCGATAGAGATGATGATGTTCAAAACGGTTATGCTACCAAAGAAGAGAATAGACTGCATGGCGTGGAAGCGCACCTGGCGATTCTGCTTCTCTAACAAAAAGAAAATCAGTCCCGTTACCCAACCGCCTAAGTAGCTCAAGCCCATAGCCAATTTCGGGTCGATGTTCATCGAACTGGGACCGTATTGGCTATTGCCACCAGGTGCCACATAAGGTTGCTGCTGGTAATTGGGCGGTTGCTGGTAGTTCGGCTGCTGATAGCCAGGTTGTTGGTAGCCGGGTTGCTGATAGCCAGGCTGTTGCTGATAGCCAGGCTGTTGCTGATAACCGGGTTGTTGCTGATAGCCGGGTTGTTGTCCGCTATAGGGATCGGTGGGCTGGGGGGGGGTGCCACCGTATTGGCTGCCTTGATTTGGGTCTTGACCTTGATAGGGATAGCTCATGGTTGAATTCCTCATTTCTGTTTTTACTAAGTATGAGACCAATGTGGCAAAGGATACTATGCCTTCAATAAAACACTGATGTAAAAGCTCTGACATCAGGATGCACGTTACACAAACACATTATGTAATGTAATACGCAGTATACTCTGAAAGGTTCGTGTTGTGAACTAGCTAGCTCACATTTTGGTAGGTATTCTTACCATTAATTCTTATTTATCCCAAGAGATGTGAATAATTGACAGGGCGACCCCAATGGATGGCCCCAACAAAACACCAAAAAACGGTAAAAAAAGTTAAG
>JBBQXY010000053.1:0-31519 GCA_038209195.1 Ktedonobacterales bacterium
TATGGATACTACGTTGAAAGATATAGACACATTGGCCATGTGCCGAGAGTTACGGGGCAAACATGATGCTCTGGTAATTGTGATCACTGATAGTAGAGGTGTACAGGATGAGGTGCGTTGCCTGGAATCCGGTGCCGATGATTTCATACGCAAGCCCTTTTATCCACAGCAACTGCTGGCTCGCATTCACGCGGTTAGTCGTCGTGCGCGCTCGACGTTAGAGCAACGGCCATCTTCTATTGTGGCTGTTGGCCCTATTAGCATTGATTCTTTGCACAATGAGGTAACGGTCAATGGTAGGGTTTCGCGTTTGACACCAACTGAAAGTAGGATGCTTCATTTGTTGGCAGTAAATGCGAATGATGTCTGCACTGCTGATCAAATTGTGACCCATGTCTGGGGCTATGATGGAGATGGAGATTCCAGTTTAATCAAGGCGCATATCCGTCATCTACGTCAAAAAGTCGAACCTAATCCTGGAAATCCGTATTATATCTTAACGGTGGCGGGCGTAGGCTACACACTTGTGCGTCGCTCTGAGGATGAGCAAAACACTGACGCACTGGAGCCAGTACGCTCACTACACATTGTCTCCCAATAAATGACATGTATAGTTTATGAATAAAGAGCGGCAACTTCTCTCTATAGTAGAAGCTGCCGCTCTTTCCTAACAAAAGGCAAGAGGACTTCGCATCGTTTAGGCAGCACCTTTACCTAAAACCATCACAGGAACGGTAAGGAAGATCAACTTTATATCTTTCCAAAGTGATTGATCTTCAAGATACTCTATGTCCATATCAACCATGTTGGCAAAGGTGACGGAAGAGCGTCCATACACTTGCCATGTACCAGTCAAACCTGGTAAACCTGAGAGGCGTAACCAATCCCGCTCAGTATACATATCAACCTCGAAAGGAAGCGGTGGGCGGGGGCCAACAAGAGTCATCTCGCCGCGCAAAACGTTCCAAAATTGGGGTAGTTCATCAAGGCTCGTTTTGCGAATGAAACGACCAATCGCAGTGATACGAGGATCATTTTTATCTTTGTCGAGTGTTTGACCACTTTTCATCATCGCCTCAATCTTTCGACGATGCACGCCTTCATCACTGTCTACATACATAGAACGGAATTTCAGCATTTTAAACTCCGTTCCATGCTGCCCCACCCGCGTTTGCTGAAAGAAGATGGGTCCTTTTGAGTTTAGTTTGATACATATAGCTATAGCAATACCGACTAGAAGGACAAAAGGCGCAATGAGTAATGTAAACGTGATATCGAGTATACGCTTCAGGCGTAAATAGTGTGAACTAATACGAATAGTTTGGATCGCAACTGCTTGAACAACCATGAATCCCTCCCCCAGTTTTCGATTAAAGTCAGCTTTAGGAGCCATGTGCAAATATTTACATGAATATATCTATATCTCCTGATCTCCCCTCAAAGATATTTTCTGCTCTTGTTTCTCATAGTACAGCAACGAGGTGTATAAACGGTAAAATATTTTATGGAGATACGGTATAGACCGAGCTATTTGGTAGACATTTCACACGTATATATTTTCTGTTGTATTAAGTAATTCTGGTGCCCAGTTGCAGTATCTCCACAAAAAGAGGCAAGATTGACCCATTTTCCACCCTCGCTATTATTGGCAGAGCACCACTAGATGGTACGATAGAGAGGAAATAGAAATAATGTTTTCGATCCTGGAATTTTTATTGTGTAGAAGGATTGGTAAAAACAGTGGTGTCGTTACAAGTACCGTTGGTTGATTTACATGCTCAGTACCTGGCACTGAAGCCGGAGATTTTCGCCGCTTTTGAATCTGTTCTTGAGGATATGCATTTGTTTTTAGGCCCACGCCTGCACGAATTTGAGCAGGCGTTTGCTGACTATTGTGGCTGTGCCTATGGTGTAGGGGTGTCGTCGGGCACGGATGCGCTTGCTCTAGCTCTGCGTGCCTGTGAGATTGGGCCCGGCGACGAGGTGATCACCGTTTCTAATACCTTTATTGCCACCGCTGAAGCTATTGCCATGGTAGGGGCAACTCCCGTTTTTGTTGATATTGATCCCCAAACGTATTTGATGGATTGGCAACAACTGCCATTGGTGCTCTCTGAACGTACTCGTGCCGTACTTCCAGTGCATCTCTATGGGCATGCGGCAGAAATGCAGCCCATTCTGGATTTTGCTCAGGCTCATGGTTTGCGTGTGATTGAAGATGCATCACAGGCACATGGAGCCACCTATCAGGGGCAGCGCGTCGGCAGTTTTGGCGACGTTGCCTGCTTTAGTCTCTATTACAGTAAGAATTTAGGGGCATTGGGCGAGGCTGGTATTTGCACAACCAACAACGCTGACTTGGCAGAAAAGATGCGCCTGATCCGCGATCATGGCTCTCGTGTGCGCTACCAACATGAGGTGATGGGGGTGAATGCTCGCCTGGACGAGTTGCAAGCGGCGGTGCTGCTGGTCAAGCTGCCGCATCTGGAGCGTTGGAACGAAACTCGTCAGCAGCATGCGCACTTTTATACAGAGCAGTTACGAGATGTCGTTGCAGCCGTGCCCGTCGTGCGTTCCTGGGGAACGCATACCTATTGTTATTATGTCATCCAAGTGTCAGAGCGTGATCATTTCCGGCTGGCTCTTGAGCAAGAAGGGATTGGGACAAACATTCACTATCCCATTCCCATTCATCGGCAACCTGCTTGTGTGCGTTATGGCTTCCGTAGCGTTCCCCTGCCTGTGACAGAGGCTGCAGCTGCGCGCATTATTTCTTTGCCGATGTATCCAGAATTAACAGAACAGCAGCGCACCCTCGTCGTTGCGGCTGTCAAACGCGCTCTTTGCGCATGCATCTAGGGGATAAAAACATCTCATTAGAAAAAGGAAAAAAACATGAAGCAACTACGTTTTGGTGTGATTGGTTGGGGATATTGGGGGCCAAAGGTGGCCCGTAACTTAGATGGACTCTCAGATGCAAGGGTCAGCATGGTGGCTGACATGGATGCACGCCGCTTGGCTTCTCTGCGAGGAAGCCAGTCAGGAATGGAAACGACGACCGAGATCCAAGAACTCATGCGCTCGAATGTGGATGGCATTGCGATTGCCACTCCCGTGCGGACCCACTTCCAGCTGGCACGAGAGGCCTTGCTGCATGGCAAGCATGTGCTGGTGGAGAAACCACTGACGGCGAGTGTGGAGGAGGCAGAAGAACTGGTCACCCTGGCCGCGCAACGCCAACGTGTGCTGATGGTAGGTCACACCTTTGAATATAGTCCGGCGGTCAATGAACTGCGCAAACTGATTCGGGGCGGCGACCTGGGCAAGATTTATTGTGTCGAGGCTGAACGTGTCAATCTGGGCTTATTCCGTAACGATATCAATGTGATCTGGGATCTGGCTCCGCACGATATATCGATCTTGCTCTATCTCTTTGGCAAAACGCCTGAGCGGATCAAGGTGCAAGCACATGCGCATATCCAACCACGCATTCACGATGTCGCCCATCTCGATCTTGGCTATGCCGATGGCATGAATGCCCATATTCATGTCAGTTGGCTGCATCCCTGTAAGATTCGGCGTGTCACGGTCATCGGTGATGCTCGCATGGTGGTGTATGATGATACGAATCCCGCGG
The DNA here is from genome assembly GCA_038209195.1 of Ktedonobacterales bacterium. GTDB lineage: Bacteria > Chloroflexota > Ktedonobacteria > Ktedonobacterales > Ktedonobacteraceae > JBBQXY01. The sequence goes on from JBBQXY010000053.1 coordinate 3,638, forward strand.
AGATGATTAAGGTATACAACAAGGGCGCGACAGTGGACGCCGATCCAGTTGTCTCGTATCACTATGGCGAGATCACCATTCCGCACATTGATTGGATTGAACCCTTGCGCCTGGAATGTGAAGACTTTGTTTCGGCCATTCGCACAGGCAACCAACCACGTGCCAATGGACAGGTGGGCCTGGAAGTGGTGCGCGTGCTCGCAAAAGCGCAGGAAGCTCTTGAGCAGCAAGAGCTAGCGGCGTCGATGATTATGTAACAACCGAAGATATTCCACGATGTAGAGCTGTTCCATGATGTAGAAGCGCAGAACAGCTCTTCCTTCGTGGGTTAGTTCATAGTTGTGCGCAGGGTATCTAAGGTGCGTGCTAATCCCTCACGGAAATCGATGGTTGGCGTGTAACCAAGAAGTCGTTTTGCTTTGCTGATGTCGGCCAGGCTATCGCGGATGTCCCCTGGGCGTGGGTCGCGGTAGTCTGCGTCAATGTGTGTGTGCAAAAGTTCGCCCGCGAGTGCCAGCACATTATTGAGCGAAATAAGCTTTCCACACCCAATGTTCATTGCATCTCCTACTGCTTCACGTGACGTTGCGGCTAGCAGGTTGGCTTGTACAACGTTTTCGATGAAGGTGAAATCACGTCGCTGTTCTCCATCACCAAAGACGATGGGACGGTGGTTTTCCAGTAAAGCCGTCAAAAAACGTGGAATAACGGCGGCATATTCTGATGTCGGATCTTGCCGTGGGCCAAAGACGTTGAAGTAGCGCAATGCCACTGTTTCCAGGCCATAGATGCGTGTAAATACGCCACAGAGCAGTTCGGCAGTCAGTTTTTGCACTGCATAGGGAGACATTGGAGCTGTGGGCATCTCCTCGTGTTTGGGTAGAGTGGGTGTATCGCCGTAGACAGAAGAGGAACTAGCATAGACGACGCGCCGAACTTTCGCGTCTCGTGCGGCCAGCAAAACATTTTGTGTCCCATTAATGTTTATTTCGAGTGAGTTGAGCGGGTCAGAAATGGAGCGTGGCACCGAGGCTAGTGCAGCCTGGTGAAATATGACCTCAACCCCGGCTACTGCTGTTCGTACTGCTTGTGCGTCGCGAAGATCGCCGATTATAATCTCAGCTTGCTGTCCGTACTGGCGAAGTACTTCTAGATTATTTTGACGACCAGTAAGCAGGTTATCGAAAACTCGTACGACTTCCCCTTGCTTCAAAAGCGTTTCAGCAATATGGGATCCTATGAAGCCTGCGCCTCCTGTAACGAGATAGCGTGCTTTTACCATATGATTTTTCCGCGCCGTGAGGAAGAGGCGCGCCTTTCCTTTATTTTTAATCTCTATGCTGTACATTTCTGTATGTTAAGATGCTTCTACAGTAGCAGAAAAAAGGTGAATTGAACAGTAGTCGTATACCATCATCCATTCGATAATAGTTTACATGACGAAATACGCATGGTAGCGACTAAGCGGTACGTGTGCTATACTAGCCCCGATTGAATATATCTCTACTGAGGATTTCATTGATACTAGGAGATAATGTTGTGTTTATGTGTTCATATAGAAAATTTGGATGCGTCTTATTGGCATTATTTTCTTTTTTACTCCTTTTTAGTAGTTGTGCCTCAGCAAGTTCGGGTACTAAGCAGAACCAGGATGTGTCCTCGTCTTCAAAACTTACTCCTTTGCCCACGTTTCAGGGGGCGGTTACTCCTATCTGTAGCGATGCTCATTGTGCCGTTAATGGCACAGTGCCAAGGGGAAGGGCAACGATTGATACCTTGAATAACATCCACCTCTTCCAGAGCTTTGATTACAGCATTAATAATCCTGCATCTATTGCATCGTATTATGATTTCATTTGGGGGGCTGATCCACGTAAGGTCAGTGCATTTCGAGCTGGCAATCCAAATATTACGTTAAGCTATTATATTTCTTTCTTTCGCGATAGTGGGGACTTTGGACGATCTGACATGCACCAAAGTCTGGCCTATTGGAAGCAGGTTCATCCCGACTGGATTCTCTATCAATGTGATCGCACTACGCCTGCTTACGAGGATGGACAGCTTAATGTGGTGCCATTCGACTTTTCTAATCCCGCTTTGGTAGCATGGCAAATACAGAATTATGCGCTTCCAGCTAGCCAGCGTGATTATAACGCGATTGCCGCTGACAACCTCAATATGGAGAATTTGATTGGTGCCTGTGGCAGCTATAATAAAAATGGGCAGTGGGTGCAACGCTATAGTGGGGATACCAACGATCCAAAGTGGCGGGCCGATGTACTCACATGGGCGACGCGAATGCAACAGGGGTTACACGCGTTGCAACATCCCCTCGCTTTGATACCCAATCTGGGTATAGGAGCTATTCCTTTGGCCGATTCCTATGTGCAACAAGTTGTACAGCATGTTGACGCAATTCTTGATGAGGGTGGTTTCACCAACTATGGCCATGGCTATGTTACCGATGGCGACTGGCTACAGATGATTCAGTTTATCAAAAACGCACAAGCGATGAGTAAAGCATACTATATTGTCAACGAGTTCTCCTCTTCATCACTTAGCTCTAGTGATATCCAGTGGGCTTTGGCTTCGTATTTGATGTGTAAGGAGCATACAGCCGCGCTATCGATTTCATTGGTGCAACAGTATGGTGTCGACTTGCATAGTAATTTCAACCTTGCGCAAATTGGTAGCCCGCGAGGAGAGATGTATCAGGGCGGGAATGTTTACTGGCGGGATTATACCCATGGCCTGAGTGTTGTAAATCCAAGCAGTAGCGCGACTTATACGGTCAAACTGCCAGGGCGGTATACCGACCTGAATGGAGGAGCGGTGGGGCAGACAATCACCTTGCCACCTCATTCTGGGGCGGTTCTGCTCTTCTAATGTAAAAGCTATATCGCTTTGTTTAAGGTAATGCGCCTAATGGGCGGAGTCTTGTTAGACGCGTTGTTGCTATCCCCCTAAACGTTCTTTGCCATGTGGCAATGTGATGCATTTCTCTTTTTAGAGTTGACCTGATAATGTTGATGTGGCAACGTCCCTAACCTGTGGCTGTGAGACGGGAAAGAGGGTGCTGTAGGCGAGCAACAGGTTGATTTTGCTCTGTTTCCAAGAGAGCAACTCTACGATGCGCTTACGTCCACTCTCACCCATCCTGATGCGTAGTTGCTCATCAGCCAGCAGCGTTTCGATGTGATCGGCGAACTCCTCAACCTGATTCGGTGTTGCATAGAGGGCCGCATCCTGCGCGGAGTAGCGCGTCTCAGGAAGATCGAATGCGACCACTGGTTTGCCCATTGCCATATATTCCATTGTCTTTATCATGGTGCTGCGATCATTGAGTTCGTTGCTGGGATCAGGGCAGAGGCACACATCGGTAACGGTAAGGTAGCGTAGCAGGTCTTGTTTTGGCACCCAACCGGCGAAGTGGACGTAATTGTCAAGTTGCAATGTGTGTGTCAAGGCTTTGAGGCTTGTCAGTTGCTCGCCATCACCCATGAGAACCAGTGATACATCGGTACGTTGCCGGTTGTGCACCAACTCCGCTATAGCGTTAATGGCATACTCTACACCATCTTGCTTGCCCATCACACCGATGTATGCCAGCAGGAACTGCTTGCCGCGCTTTAAGGCTGTCTCAGGAGGAACCGCGGCAAATTTGTTGACATCTGGCCCATTCCGTACAATGAACACCTCATTGGGTGTACGCCCCCCGCGTGTTATGGCCATGTGCTTTTGTGATACGTTCGTCGTGATGACAAGATGAGCTATCCTGTAGGAACAGCGTTCAAAAAAGCACAACACTTTATAAAGCCATTGCATATTATGCTGAAACTTCACCTGAAACATCTCTGGTGCAAGATCATGCTGATCGAAGATGTATTTTTTGCCAAAGAGTCGGTAGAATAGGCCAAGCGCGAAGAAGGTATCAGGCGGATTGGCGGCATGAATGACATCGAAGCCCTGCCGCGAAAGAATTTTCAGGCTGAGCAGTAAGGTTTTGAGCATCGCGACGCCATATTCTCGTAGATAATCGCTTGCTTTGTTTGTTTGCGTATTGAGATGATAGCGATAGATGTGTATTCCTTCAAGACAGATATATGACTCCAGGTCGCGTGTCTCCCCTTTGGGGCAGATGATGCTCACCTGGAAACCATGTTGCGCCAGTGTGCGGGCTTCCCGCCAGACGCGGGGGTCAGTTGGAACAGAGAGATTTTCTACTAGCATCAATACTTTTTTAGACGTTTTCATGCAGCGGCTCGCTCTCTAAAGACAATGAAGCGTGTCTTCCGCGCTTATGCTGTATGGCCCAGTCGTACATAGCGATCACCTGATGCACGAGTACCGCATTGCTCAAGTGTGTACTATCAACGCGACCTGTGGTGCGTTCTGTGTGGAGCAGGGCTTTCTGCAAACCCTCTGCCAGGGAGTCTGCATCGTGCGGACACGTGCTGCACCCGGCGGTATGGGCCAACACGACGGCCACGTCACCGACATCGGTGGCCACGACAGGAACATTACAGGCCATTGCCTCTCTGACGACATTGGGAGAACCTTCGGCGACCGAGGGCAGAATGAGGGCGTTGCTCGCGTTGATGTATTGCACTACGGTTGCTTGCGGTAGTCCTGTAGCCACCTTGAGTTCCGCCGTCATGCCACGCTCTTTGAGACGCTCAATAGCTTGCTGAGCTAGTGGGAAGTTTTTTACGGGAATAGTGGGATTATTGGCGAAGACAACGTAGTAGCGGTCCTGCTCCCACCCAAGGGCCGCCCGTGCCTCTTCGCGTGGGATAGGCTGAAAGAGATCAAAGTTAATACCATCGGGAATGACAAAAACATCATCGACTAATGCTGCCTTTTTCATTTGCTCTGTTTTGACTGTAACTGCCTGCACATGGCGGCAAAGCCACTGGCTGAGCCGCACGACAAAAAGGCTCTTTTGACTGAGAGTACCTGCAGTGGTGACAGTGCCCAGCAGGTCATCGCCCAGGAAGGCCGCGACGACAGGCGTTGTCCATTGCATGCGCGCCACGAGGCACCACAAGCCATAATGCCCATGTATGATATCGTAATGTCCCGTCAGTGACTTCGTAAACACCTGAATGGCGGTCCACGCGTAGCGAAGTGGCGTTGGCCAGGCGGGATTGGGGTGAACGACAGCCACTTCGTGACCAAGAGCGGCCAGTGCATCGACAATAGCCTTGACGAACGTTCCCTTATGAGGACGTTGCGGCGTGGGATAGATGCCTGTCACCATGAGAATGCGATATTTCTTCTGCTGTGTTTGTTTCTGCCTATCATCCATTGTTAGGATTACTCCTATCGGGTAGTGATTATGGATGTTAACAAATGAAACTGGTAACAATGGAAAACCGCTGTAGGGACCAGCTTTAGCGCGTCCCAGGGGCGATTTATCGCCTGTGATCGGATGAATCTCGCTCAATGAATTGAGCGTGGGACGCGCTAAAGCTGGTCCCTACGGCCTATTCTGCGATTACCGAGTTCATTTGTTAATCACCATTATCGTGTTCGTATTCTGATAGAGATTAAATGGTAGTAACAAGAGAACTATCCTCACCAAGCAAGTCTTCAGCCGATTGTTCAGGCATATGTAACTGTGGCGTATCAATGAAGATGCGGAACCACAGTTCCAGGCTTGCCAAGGTAAACAACTGCGCTTGATAATTCGTGCGCCCTTCCAGATGATCGCGTACCATCGTAGCGATAAACGCATCGTTAAAGTAGCCACGGCTACGCAATCGCTCTGAGAGTAGCAGGCGTGTAATCAAACTGCGTTGCTGCTCGCGGAACCAGATGCCCGTGGGAACGTTGAAGCCCATCTTCTTGCGTGTGAGGATGGATGGGGGCAAGAAATCCGCGAAGGCGCGTTTCAGCAGATATTTCGCCTTAAACCCTTTGATTTTGAGCTGTGAAGGGATGCTGGCGGCGTATTCTGTGAGCTTGTAGTCGAGCAGCGGAATGCGCTGTTCGAGTGAGGCCGCCATCGTCATCTTATCGCCTTTCATCAACAGGTTGTCAGGCAGCCATATCTTCGTATCCAGGTAGAGCATCGAGGAGAGATCGTCGCGTTGCGGATTTTTTTTGAGCCAGCGGCTGAACTCTCGGCTAGCGTCAAGATCGATAGCAGCCTTTGTGCTGGCCGAGAGCAGTTGTTCTTTCAAGCTACCGTTAAAGACACCGAACCAGTTCATCCAGCGTTGCGGTGTCGGTTGTGAGAGGTTACGGGCCGCCGTTTTGAGCTTACGCATACTATAGGGCAGCCGCTCTAACAACGGTGCGATCATCTGGTCGCGCATGGGTGTGGGAATGATGTGGTAGTAGCGCGCCATCCAATCGACCACATACTTGGGATAGCCCGCGAACAACTCATCACCGCCCTCACCAGAGAGCACGACTTTGACGTATTGGCGTGCCAGCTTCGAGATCAGGTAGACACCCAGATCTGATGGTTCGCTAACTGGCTCATCGCGATGCCACGTGAGTAAGGGCCAGTAGCGTGTCATATCAGCAGAGTTGACAACGAGTTCGTGATGGTCGGTGCCGAAGTGGTCGGCAACTAGGCGCGCATAGGGCAATTCGCTATATTCTGGCTGATCGAAGCCGACTGCGAACGTCTGCACTTTCTGTGAGGTGAGCTGGCTCATGATGCCGGAGATAATACTGGAGTCTACGCCGCCGCTGAGCATGGCCCCGACGGGTACATCCGCCATCATGCGCTCCTCGACTGCGCGGTGAACATGCTGGCGAATACCTGAGAGGTACTCTTCTATTGGTCGCTGCTCGGTCGGTCCGAAGGTGTAATCCCAATAGCACTCCTGGCGTACCGTGCCATTTTCACACAGTAGCCAGTGGCCGGGCAGTATTTTGTAAATGCCCGCGAACAGGGTTGCGGGAGCAGGAACGTAGCGTACGCTCAAGAAATCGGCCAGGGCTTGTGTATCGGCGGCACGCTTCACACGTGGGTGACAGAGCAGGGATTTGATTTCCGAAGCAAAGAGCATATCACCCTCTACCTGTGTGTAGTAAAGCGGTTTTTTTCCAGCGCGATCTCGTGCTAGCAATAAGCGTTGGCGCGTGCTATCCCAGATGGCGAAACCAAACATACCATGCAGACGAGCGACGCAATCGACGCCAAACTCTTCATACGCGTGAATGATGGTCTCGGTATCGCTATTGGTGCGGAATTGATGCCCCTTTTCGATCAACTCTTGCCGCAGTTGCTTGTAGTTCCAGATTTCACCATTGAAGACAATCCAGATATCGCCGCTCTCGTTACACATTGGTTGGTGACCGCCGCTCAGGTCAATGATGCTGAGGCGCGCAAAGCCCAAGCCCGCAGGTCCGTCAAGGTAAGAGCCCTGATCGTCGGGGCCGCGATGCGCGATCAAGCTGGTCATTTGTTCGATGAGCCGTGACGGAACGGGCTCTGCGCTGTGCATATTGTAAATGCCACAAATACCACACATAATGTTCTTCCTTTTCCTACTTCCCTATCGTGGGCCGATACTCGACAGCGATGACGATAGCTTGGGTGTTAGCTGCTGCGTTGGTTCGTCTATATAAGCCTGGAACCACAACTCCAGGCAGAGCAGCGTCCAGAGAGCCTGACTATGGTTGACAAGCTGGCTACTGCCATCGGTTTGGAGCAGCTTTTGTAAAAATGGCTCCTGAAAGAGACCGCGTTGACGCGCTCGTGCTGAGCCGAGCACATCATGGGCATAACTGTTCACGTCGTTGCGGAACCACTGTGTGAGTGGGATAGAAAAGCCCTGCTTACGACGATTGAGCACGCCCTCGGGGAGCATCTCTGCGGCAATCTTCTTGAGCAGGTGTTTTTGCACTCCCTCATGTAGGCGCACGGTAGGACGCAGGGAGGTGACATATTCTGCGAGATGCTGGTCGAGGAGTGGTGTACGCGTCTCCAGTGAATTAAACATGCTGGCCTTATCAACCTTGACCAATATATCGTCGGTGAGGTAGTGATGGGTGTCCACACTTTGCATCGCAGCTGTCACATTGAGGTGACGGAGCCTGCGATAGTCACTGAGGTGTCGCTCGAAAGGATTGTGCTCCCGCACTTGCTGGTAGAAGTCGGGCGTATAGAGAGTTGGACGCGGGTAATCTGGCAGTAGCATGGCGGCCTCGATGCTGCGTGTGCCATAATCCTTGAGCCAGGTGCCGAGGCGTTTTTTACCACGCACGCCATCTGGTAGCAGGCGACTGGCGTAGCCGAGCGCGCTGCGAAGCACCGCTGGTACCTGCTGAATCAGGTATTCGCGTCGGTATTGTTCGTAGCCGCCAAAGATTTCATCGCCCCCATCACCAGTCAGCACCACGGTGACATGCTCGCGTGCCAGCTTGGAAACATAGTATGTGGGTAACATAGAAGAATCGCCAAAGGGTTCATCAAAGGCCCAGGCTAGCTGTGGAAGCACTGTGACAAGATCAGACTTCACAATGAACTCGTGGTGATCGGTATTGAAGTGCTGGGCAATCTTGCGTGCGTAAGGAAGTTCGCTATAGGCGTCTTCTTCAAAGCCAATGGAGAAGGTTTTGACTGGTTGCGCCATCAACTGGCTCATTAGGCCGACGACGACGCTGGAGTCAACGCCGCCACTGAGAAAGGCACCTAGCGGTACCTCGCTCATTAGGCGCACTGCCACCGCGTCTTTGAGCAAGGTGCGAATGCGCTCAAGAGCTGTCTCCTCGTCATCCTGGATGGTGGACGTGAAGGGAAGGTCCCAGTAACGTTGGGTACGTACCTGTCCCTGCTCATAGACGAGAATATGCGCGGCTGGCAGCTTCATCACATCTTTGAAAAGGGTGAGCGGCGTTGGCACATAACGATACAGCAGATATTCGTCGAGGGCAAGCGGGTTGATCTCTCGTGGAATGCCTGCCTCCAGGATGGATTTAATCTCAGAGCCAAAGATAAATTGCTGCCCATTCCAGTAGTAGTTAAATGGTTTTTTGCCAAAGCGGTCGCGTGCCGCGAGTAGGCGGCGGCGTTTTTTATCCCACAGGGCGAAAACGAACATGCCGCGCAGGTGCTTTACGCAATCATCCCCATATTCTTCATAGGCATGAACAATGACTTCTGTATCACTATTAGTTGCGAACTGGTGTCCGCGTTCTTTCAGTTCTTTTTGTAGTGACTGGTAGTTATAAATTTCACCATTAAAAACAACCATGACGCTCTGATCTTCGTTAAAGATGGGCTGATGGCCACCTGAAAGATCGATGATGGAAAGGCGACGCATCCCGAATGCCGCTCTCTCCTCTACCCACGTACCTTGCTCATCCGGCCCACGATGGCGAATGGCCTGGCACATGCGATCCAGGAGCCCCTCGGCATCTTCTTGACGCAAAGACAGATCAATAAACCCAGCAATACCACACATGAGGGCATGCCATCCTTTCTGAACTATACCTATCGTGCTACCGGATAGCGTTCAGACGCGGTAATCTTCTCTGTCGTCTGACTCTTCGGTGTGATGAGATGATGATAGATATCGGTATACAGAGCGATAATTTGCTCTAGTGTATAGTGTTGTTCAACGGTCACGCGCGCGGCTTTGCCATACAGAGCAGTGCGTTCGGGGTCCTGCAGCAGCGCGAGCAGGGCTTGTGCCATGGCTTCATAGTCGTCGGGCTCGACGAGTAGGCCGTTGCTTCCTTCCTGAATAAGATCTTCACTGCCGCTGACGCGCGTCGCGACGCAGGCCATACCGCAAGCCATCGCTTCTAGCAGCGCGTTAGACATGCCCTCCCAGCGTGAAGGCAGGATGGCAATAGTGCCGCGCTGAAACTGGGCGGGCACGTTACTTTGCAATCCCGCGAACTCAACGCTTTCGCTAATTTCTAACGCAGCGGCGAGTTGCATCAATTGCGGCTGAATGGGTCCACTCCCAACGAGGATCAGTTGTGCCTCCGGCACCTGCTCGTGTATGAGACGCCACGCCTGCAAGAGGACATCAATCCCTTTCTCATAGCGCAATTTTGAGACGCAGACGACGGTCTGTGTCCGCTTTTCATGGAAGCCATCGTCCGGGATAGGTTGGAAGATCACCGTATCTACTCCATTAGGAATCAGGCGTGTTCCAGGGAGGTAGAAATGATGGTCAATGAGGTAACGTTGCATACGCGTGCTCAACACGATGACAACTGCTCCCATACGACGAAGCAATGAACGGATGTATTGCACAAGGAACGGGCCCGCCTGCTCCAGACCATAGAGGTCTCCGTCGATCCAGGTTTTGCCATCCACTTGTAGCCAGGGGGTGGAGGGATCGAGTGGGCCTGCCAGTAGTGCTGCGGAGACATCCGTTTTAGTGGGTTTGCCTGCGCCCGCGCTAATGACAACGATGGTCATGGGTTTACGCGCCAGACGGCACATAAAGGCGAGCGGCAAAACGAGCAAACTGAATTGGCAGACTTGTAGGATATCGTAGTTTTTGCGCTCGTGCCAGAGCTTCCAACTCATAACCAACATCGCCAGTAAGTATGCGAAGCGTTGGAGCAGGCGTGGCCATCCCATGCGGTTGCCGAGCAGCACACCCGCAACGCGGTGTACAGGAACGCCGCGTACCTCTTCATAGGACGCCCATTCTTTGTTATGGCGGAAGGTAACGACCTGTACGTCGTAGTCCAGTTCGCGTAAGAGTTGACACTGAGCCAGCGTTTGCGTTTCTGCACCTCCCACGAGGGGAGAAAAGGTGGTAATCGCGACGTAGATACGTACTTGCTTTATCATTTGCTTGCCCCCTCCAATGCCAGGGATAGCGTATTTTTATCTTTAGAAAGCATCTGGCGATAAAGGTCTACACACTTTTCGGTAATACGCTTGAGCTGGTAGTCACGCAAAACCGTAGCACGTGCCTCTTGCGCCAACTGTTGAGCGAAGGCAGGGTCTTCGATGATGCGGCGGAGCGCATGGGCCAGTTCCTCTGGCTGCTCCGGCTCGACCAGTAGGCCGTTGATACCGTCAACAATGATGTCTTCGCTGCCGCTGACCCGTGTGGCGATGGTAGGTAAGCCGGTAGACATCGCTTCTAGCACTGCATTGGGCATGCCCTCCCAACGTGAAGGCATGACAAAGCCCCAGGCACGCTGTAACAGTGGAACGACATCTCGCTGTAAGCCCATGAACTCAACGCTCTCCTGAATGCTCAACTCAGTTGCTATGCGTTCTAGTTGTGGTTGTAGCGGACCTTCGCCCGCAATGAGCAATTTGGGGATAAGCCCTGTTCGCCATGCCCCCGGTTCGTGCATCATACGTGCCCAGGCATGGAGGAGCACATCGATGCCTTTGGGATACTGTAGGCGTGCTACACACAGCATCGTGCGCTCTGGCCGCTGCGGGTCAGGACGCAATTCAGGAACAGGATGAAATTTCTCTGCATTGACCCCATTAGGAATGAGGGTAAGTTTCTCTTCGCGGAAGCCGTGTGCTGTCATATAGGGATAGCTACGGCTACTGAGTAGTTGATAAAAGGCATCAGACTTTTTGAGAAAATGAACGATGATATTCCCACCAATGGCCGACTTTGAAAGGTAAGCAATATCCCCGACCACAATGTCTTTATAGGGAATCCTCAAAAAGCTGGTATCAGAGAGTGTCTGTACGAGTGTATCTGCCATTAACGTTGCGTCTTCTGCTTGTTGCTTCTTCCCTGGGCCTGTGCTGGGAATGCTGATGATAATTGGTGTTCCGCTGAGCTTGCCAACTATCGCCGCTACAGCAGCAAGCGGTGAGAGCTGTAGCGCATGGATGATATCGAATCGGTGTCGCAGTTGCCAAAGTGTCAAGAACATGAGAATATCAACGGGCAGATGACCAAGTCTGCCGATACGTAGAATGCCTTTAGGGCTATAAATGCCGCCAACACGCACAATTGGCAACCCATCGAGTGTTTCTGTGCGTTTCCAGCGCTTGTCGTGACGTAAAGTCACAATGGTGACCTCATGTCCGAGTACCATAAGTTGACGCGCCTGTTTCTCGGCACGTACCTCTGCTCCGCCAACAAAGGGAGCAAACATAAATGCGACGATACATATGCGTAAACGATTTTCCACAACGAACTCCTAATGTGGCTAAGTGCTGCGAGATCATTGTTTGTGACAGTGACCAGGCTATTGCTTGTATGAATAGCTTGCTCATGCTCAGCTAGGAATGCTTAAACATGAGCAAGGGGTTTTTGTTCTTCGCGTTCTTCATTTTCTTCTGTCATGCTTATGCTAACGGGCGTTTTCACCTTGCGCGATGACTGAGTGGTGTGTGTAGTTGTCCAATAGAGAGCGAAAGGAAGTGCCATCACAATCCAAAAGTAGATGCCCACGCCTGGATTCCACAGGTCATTAGACTCCAAGGACTGCACAATCACACTGAAGAAAACTGCCAGGGTCATTGCGAGTAGCATACGGTAATCGGGCGTCGCTTTCCGCACTTTGCCCAGCAAGGGAATGACTATTGCTAGGAAGGTGAATAAGAGCAGTACCAGTCCGATGATGCCATGATCATAGAGCGTTTCCAGGAAGATGTTGTGTGTTGCTGTTGCGATCACACCGCTCCCGAAACCTACGCGAAGATTAGTCAACAAATTGTCAGAAGCTTTTAGACCACGGCCCAGAAGTTGTGCGGGGTCGAAGTGGTTGATGATAGCCGCCCAGAGATAGGTACGTCCATTGAGCGTCAATATATCCTGATTAAAGAAGCGGCTAAAGATAGGCGTATTGCCGATGGTTGCAGCCAACACTACAAGGCCACCTATTGCGATCATGCTTCCTAACATACCTATACGAAGTCTGCGTGACGGTAGGAAGATAATCATAACAATGATACTGACGGGAACGCTCAGTAGTGCGGCGCGTGTGAACGTGAGACCGAGCGTTGTTAGTAAAAGCAGCACGACTAGCCCACCAATAAGCCGCTTCCAGCTTTGTAAGGTGAAGATGCGATAAATTGATACGGGGATAACGATAGAGAGAAACAGTGCTAGTGTTGGTGGTGTATTTCCAAAGATAGAACTGATGCGGAAAAACGAGGTTGATGTATCGACAACACCGTTTTTCTTGATGAAGTAGCCATAGATGCCATACAGTGCGATAATGATAGAGGTTGCCAACATACCATCAATAAGCCAGAGCAATCGTTTGCGCGTGTTTAGCGTAGAAATAGTAAGAACACCAACGGCAACGCTCACTAATAAAATGGTCCAATCAGTCAAAAAAGCACTCAGTGGCAGCGGTGACAGGCCAAGGCCAAAGAAGATCCACACGACATAGGCTAGCAAGAACGGAAGAGCAGGCATACGCTTAAATGCCTGTTTTGTGGGAAGGATAAAGAGCAACATCATGGTGGGTGCGATCAAACCGCTGAGAAGATTGGCCCCATTGGCAAACGGCAAATTGGAGCCGATAAATGGGTTAATCAAGACCCAGGCAAGCAGCAGAATATAGTTATAGCGCAGCACCAGCAGTACAGCGATAGAACCAAAGGCAATGCGTAGCGTGTACACGCTGTTTAGCGCGCTCCCGACGATGCCCGCTGTGAAGACGAGGAGGATAATCGCCAAGCGTAGTATATCCCTGCGGAAATGGTAAGGGAAGCGGAAATTGCGGAAATTCTCTTTCTTCCAGATGATCAAGCGGACATAATATTGTCCCAGTCCCATCCGCCATAATACCTTCATAAACTCGCTTGGCGGCGTAAACAAGTATAATTTCCCAATTACACTGCGTAAGGTGAAGAGTAGTATGAACATGGTGCAGACATAGACTGCCGAAGTGGAGAGTGCGATGCCGAAGCTTTGCCAGATACGAGCGAAGATATAATCAAAGATCGCATTTGCCGCAATACTGAAAATCGTGACATACATCAGTATTTTCGTTTTACCCAGTGCGCTAAAGGCACGCGCCACAATGAATCCAAATGCCATCGGCGTTAATCCCACTGCGAAGCCAATCAGCGTTGTGGCTGTGCGACTGGTATCTTCTTCAGAAAAGGCACCATGCTGGAAGAGAACTTCGACAATAGGGTGGGCCAGCAGGATAAGACCAGCCGTGAGTACAAGCGTCCCGACACCAACCGCCCATAGATATAGGCGAAGCGTCTCTTTGAACGCTTTCATATCCTTTATGGCGGCCTGACTTGCCAGATAGGGCAAGGCGGCGCGACCCACCGAGGCGAAGATGACGCCCACGGGGACGCTGATCAGCTTGAGTGCGTTATTGAGGACCGCGATGCTTCCTACGGTCAAGGCAGAGGCAAACATCTGATCTACTAGTGGGCTGGCCTGGCTAATAAGGGCACTGAAGATGGCAGGCCAGGCAACAATGCCAATAGCGGCCAGCTCTGGACTATGCAGGTCCAAGACCAGTTGATATGTGATGTTGGCACGGCGAGCGCGTATGGCAATAACACCAAGTTGCAGTATCTGCCCGACCAATGTACCGATACATAACAGGATGACGCCCTCTGTCTTACCACCGATCAATACCAGCGTCATGGTTATGAGGGGTACCAATATACCCGCATAGGCAGGCCAACCAAACTGTCCCTGTGTGTTGAGTAGGCATTCCATGAAGCTATTGAGCGTCATGAAGACCAGCACGGGAAAAATAAAGGGGGTCAGGCTAACTGCGAGGGTGTGAGAAGACGACTGGAGTGAAGGTGCTGAGAAAAAGATCAGCTGGTTGCGAAAGATGAGCATCAACGCCGTAAAAAGCACCATGCTACTAATCAGGAGGTTGAGCAACGTGCTAAAGAGGCGAGACGCCGCCTGTCTTCCTTGTCTCGTACGTACACGCGTGTAAATAGGAATGACAGATGCTTCTAGCCCACTAGCGAGCAGCTGGGCAAGTGTGATTGGCAACGTGGTAGCAACGAAGTAGGCATCCATTGCCGATCCTTGTCCGAAGCGTGCTGTAACGACAATCTGATTGAGCATCCCCATAATGCGAATCAGTAAATTGGCCGACGCAAGGCTCAGCAGGGCGCGGAATATATATTTATTTGCCGATTGCAGACGGATTGCCGCCATGCGACCAGTTGTTGTCCCAAGCGGTTGACTCGTTCCAGTATCTAATGGTTGAGACATGTTCTATTAAACCATCCTATGAGACGGCAGCGGAATCAAGAACACCTTCGCAGGTGCTACAAACGAACGATGTGTTCGTCATGATATCCCTGTGTCATATTGCGTGTATCTACAATGCAGCGTGCCTCACGGATAATCCACTCTGCATCAAAGTAGTTATGATTGGTGACAACGACTACACAATCTGCTGCATGCAGCAATTCGCTGGTGAGCGGTTGTGATTGCAATGTATGATCTCCCAATGTGAGTTTTGGTACATATTCGTCGTTATACAGCACTGTTGCCTTGCGTTCTAATAAGGACTGAATGATATCGAGTGCTGGCGACTCGCGCACATCGCTCACGTTAGACTTGTATGCCACGCCAAGGACAAGTACGTGAGAACCGTTGACACTCCGCTGCTGCTCGTTCAAGGCCTCAGTTATCTTGTTGACCACGTAGCGTGGCATA
This sequence comes from Ktedonobacterales bacterium, assembly GCA_038209195.1. Taxonomy (GTDB): domain Bacteria; phylum Chloroflexota; class Ktedonobacteria; order Ktedonobacterales; family Ktedonobacteraceae; genus JBBQXY01. The sequence continues at coordinate 19,210 of JBBQXY010000053.1, forward strand.
CTGCTGTTGACCTCTGACGCTAATTCGATAAAGCGAGCGGTATAATCAAGCGTTTTGAGCTTCCAGGAAAGATAGTGCGGGTCGATAGGAATGCAGTGTCCGCCCAGACCGGGGCCAGGGAGAAAGCGCATAAAGCCAAAGGGTTTTGTCGCAGCTGCCTCGATAACTTCCCAGACACTGATATTCAACTTCTCGCACATGATCGCCATCTCGTTCACCAGACCAATGTTGACTGCGCGGAAGGTGTTCTCCAGCAATTTCGTCATCTCGGCGACACGTGCTGAGGAAACAGGAATAACGGTTTCAATCGCCGCGCCATAATAGGCTTTTGCCAATTCGGTGCAATCGGCAGTAACGCCACCGACGATCTTGGGCGTGTTGCGCGTATCAAAATGCGGATTACCCGGATCGATACGTTCCGGTGAGAAAGCCAGAAAAAAGTCGGTACCGACTTTCAATCCCGTGACTTCCAATTCTGGCTGTACGACCTCTTCGGTGGTTCCCGGATAGGTCGTGCTCTCTAAAATGATGAGTTGTCCGGAGTGAAGATGCGCTTGCACCTGGCGTGTGGCTGAGAGAACATAAGAAATATCGGGGTCGCGTGTCTTGCGTAATGGCGTAGGGACGCAGATGCTGATGGCATCGATATCCTCTAGTACCGCATAATCGGTCGTAAAACGTAAACGCCCGTCCTGGAGCAGGTTTTGAAGCACACTGCTGGAGACATCAGAGATATAACTCTCTCCTCGATTAGCTAGATCGACCTTGTGTTGGTCAACGTCTATTCCTGTGACCTGGAAACCCACTTCCGCGAATGAGATGGCAAGTGGCAGACCGACATAGCCAAGCCCTATCACCCCTACACGCAATTTACGGGAAGCAATCTTCTCTAAAAGTATGTTTTTCATTGAGTTGATTCCTTACTAATACCGAAGAGAGAGAGACACACTAGTCTTTTTTCTTGGTGGGTGAGAGCGTAAGCGTGATATCTTCATCTTTCACCTTCCCATTTGAAGCGGCACGTACAGCAACAGGAGTTGGCGTTTCAGGAATAGTCAGGGCGATATCTGCCTTTGCGTGTTGTTGTACGCCGATATAGTCGAGACGGTCGCCATCATCTGGCCAGCGGCTCTTGTTGACGACGGTGCCAAGAATGTGTGTGCGTGTTCTTAGTAATGTCTGTTTTGCACGCAGTAATACTTTCCGTGGTGTTTTCGTGATATCTGTCACCAGTATCGCGACCTCTATATACGAGGCGATAATTTGAGCGTCAGCGACCGGCAAGAGAGGCGAGGTGTCGAAAATGACAAAATCGAATTGCTTAGATTGTTTGAAGTAATCAAATAGGCGTTGCGCAATCTGTGATTGCAGCAGTTCGGACGGGTTAGATGGCAAGACGCCAGTGGTCAGGACGCGCAACATAGGTATTTCGGTGGGCTGACCGTTCAGCTCGACCTCGACCTGTGCCCACACTTCGAGGAAGGCGTTGGATAAGCCGTGGCGATTATCAATCTGGAAATGCTGATCCTGAACTGGATGGCGCAGGTCGGCATCAACAAGGAGTACACGCTTGCCCGCCATCGCCAGAAAGGTGGCGAGATTAGCAGCTATGGTGCTTTTTCCTTCACCCGCAAGGGCACTGGTAATCATCACCAGCTTGAACGGTTTGATCTCCTGCGCCGCATTTAAGGTGGCACTGAGAATACGGCAGCTTTCTGCTAACGCTGGCGTTTCTTCCGCGCTTTTAATGCGATCTCTTTGGGAGAGGCGTGGAATGACGGTGAGAACATCCAGATTGAGCAGTTCCTGCACCTCGTCGGGATTTTCCATGCGATCATCGGCCCATTCAAATGCGATGATTAAGGCGAGCGAAAGGCCAAGCCCCACCAGAGCACCGATAATTGCATCCGTTGACGGCTTGGGCTGTATGGGATCGGTTGGAACTTGAGCGGGTAAAACTTGAATGGTTGCCGGAAGTTGTGTACTTGAGTAGTGTGAGAAGCTTTGCCCAATTTCATTTGCCAGTTGGGCGGCTAACTGTGGGTTGGAATTATTCACGTCCAGTTCTATGATTTGCGTGTTTGATTGGGGCTTCACGGTAATCATAGGCAGAAGTGTTTTTAACGTCATCCCTTGATGTTGGGCTATTACGGGTTGTAGTACCTGCGGATTCGTGACAATTTGAGCATAAGTAGGTAACGCTTCTAGGGCAGCCGTGGTATTGTCATAGCCCGAGTTAGAGGTGCCGAAGGTTACAATCATCCAGGCCGTCGCCTGATAGACTGGTCGCATCAGCTTCGTCACGAGATAGGTCATACCTGAGCACAGAATAATGCCGAGAAGCATGACCCATATCCAACGCTTGGCGAGAAGAATATAACGGGTAAGTGGATTACTCATTCAAGTACCATCCTTGTTTTTAAATATAGTGATTGTTTTACCGCGCTATCTATACTAACACACTCATTTGACTCTGTATGTTTTTGCTCCTTTTATGGCACCATCAGACTATAGACAACTGTCAAGTGCCTACTACCGCTAAGGATACCTGTTTCCCTATGAGAATGAGGTAGCAGCGGGTGTTGAGAAGACGTTAAGAACCTTGGCTACAGGTGTACATCTCAACCCTTCAGTGCTTTTCCACATCAAAAATATGTGCCTTTTGTCTATGCATGGAAGCGAGATGGGGGCGAGGGGATGGAGAGACGAATTTCTCTACATGAAAGAAGCAATGTTTACTCAATCTCCACCCTATTGTGCATTCTTTGGGCACATCAACATGGTACCGTTCTGATTAGAAGGATATGCTTGCTTTCTTATAGAAGAGGCAAGAGAGGATTTCAAGGGAGATAGAATGTATATTTCTCTGCTCTTTTATCGCTAATGCGTTTCTCTCTAGCGTATCGCTTAAGCAAAGAGGTTTGAGCAATAAGGAGATTTTACGAGTGAGGGTATCACTAAATGTTCAGGCACCAAAGGATTTTTTGCCGGTAAGCTATGTCGATGTTGTAGTGGTTGGGGCAGGTCCTTACGGGCTGTCAACTGCCGCACATTTACTGGGAAAAGGATTGCAGGTAGCTGTCTTTGGAAGACCATTGAGCCTTTGGCGTGAAAACATGCCAGAAGGAATGTTCTTGCGCTCTTATTGGTGGGCGTCAAATCTGTCTGATCCACAAAAAAATTATGGTTTTGAGCAGTATTTTCAAATACATGCACTCCGCGCTCCAGAACCTCTGCCTATTGAGACCTTTATCGATTATGCGCTCTGGTTTCAAAAGAACTGCGTTCCCACTATTGATGAAACATATATCACTTCCATTGAGCAGCAGGGTGATCATTTTGAGATAACGTTGCAAGCTGGTCGCATCGTGCGCAGTCGGGCTGTAGTGATGGCTCCTGGTCTCAAATACTATGAATATCGTCCAGCACAGTATGAGCATTTATCGCCAGCGGTCGTGTCCCATGTCGCGCAGTATGGAGATTTTAACCATTTGATTGGGAAACATGTAGTGGTGATTGGTGGTGGACAATCCGCGCTCGAAAACGCAGCAATTATGCAGGAGCGGGGTGTGTCGGTAGAGATTGTCGCTCGTCATGCTATTCATTGGTTGACAGACGAGAAGGTTGATGGGCGTTCGCTTTTCCAACGTGTCCGCTATCCAAGGGCAGGTATCGCTCCAGGCTGGTTTAATTGGGGCATTGAGAATGCGCCCTACGCTTTTCAACAACTTCCTCGTGCGATGAAAGATCGCCTGTTACGTGGGCGTGGTCGCTTCGGACCGGCGGGGTCGTACTGGCTCAAGGAGCGCATCCTTGGGAAAGTGAAGCTGCGTGAGCAGGTCGGTGTCCAGCATGTGCAGGAGACCGAGCAGGGAGTAACGCTACAATTGTCGGATACGAGCGTCCTTCATGCCGACCACATCATGCTGGCGACAGGCTATCGTGCAGATGTCTGGAAACTGCCGATGCTGCATGCCGATCTTGTCTCACGTCTACACACGTATCAAGGCTCCCCGGTGCTCAATAGTCGTTTTGAGACAAACATTCCTGGGCTCTACTTTGTGGGATTTTCGGCTGTCTCAAGCTTTGGGCCATTCTATCGTTTTGTTGTAGGCACTGATGCGGCTGCGACTCGCCTGTCGCATGCGCTGGCACGAAAACTGGCTATTGCTAAGTAGGAGTGAGCTTCACATGCGTAAGCGACTAGGTGCAATTGTGGCGGCATGCTTCTACTATAGTGGGCTCGTGGCCTTGGCACGTTGGAGAATGCAGCGTGCAGGCAAACGTCTGATTATTCTCAATTACCACCGTGCGAGTGGTGGTGATTTACGTCGTCATATGCTGTACCTGCGTCGCTACTACCGTGTCATGCATTTAGAAGATGCCCTACAAGAGTTGTTCGCGCGTGATAGTGGGGAACGCGCTACTTCTGACCGACGTACCCCGCTTGTATTGACATTTGACGATGGGTATTACGACAATTATAGTTATGCCTTCCCTCTGGCACATTCGGCGAATGTCGCGTTGTGCTTGCGCAAAAACTCGGCCATCCTGTCCGTAGCTTTGCCTATCCAATTGGGAGGGCGGAACATATTGGGGCTGCTGCGGTGCAGGCGGTGTGCATGGCCAAGTATGATTGGGCGGTAACGACTGTTCATGGTATCAATACACCACAAAGCGACCCTCATTTGCTAGGGCGGGTGCTGGGGGATGTCACCCGCGATTGGCTCGTGATGGCGGCAGAAGTGTCAGGTCTATGGAGCCTGCTCGCTCCTCTCTGGAAAGCGGTGCTGGGCAAGGGCGAAAGCGCGTAAATGGATGGAGCCAAAGAAAAAGAGGTATAACGTGGCAAGCAATCCAGAGGTCAGGATTTCAGCTGGTGATATGGGTACACACGCACATGAAGGTGCCAAAAGCACCTGCGATGTGTTGGTACTCGACGCTCATCTGCGGCAATCGCTCGTGACGATACGCTCATTAGGGCGGCGCGGCTTGCGTGTCGCTGCCCTTGAAACAGCTGATGGGGTGCCTGCATTTTCCTCGCGCTGGTGTCAACACGCGTTTTCTATTGTAGCCGAGGAGGGAACTGAAGCATACCTGACACAACTCGAAAAGGTGCTCGATCAAACGGGGGCGCGTGTACTGCTAAGCTCGTCCGATGGCACGATTGCCCTTCTTCGGCAGCAGCGGGAGCGCCTAGAACGGCGTGTGCGTATCGTGCTCGCTAATGAGCCAGCCATGGCGATTGCCGTCAACAAAGAGTTGACGTTGGCTATGGCACAGCGTCTCGGCCTGCATATTCCCGTAGGCATTGCGATCAGCCATCTTGATGAGGTGGCGGCAGTGGTGAAAGAGATTGGCCTGCCCGCAGTCATCAAGCCGAATGAATCATGGGTCTGGGCCGAGCAGCAGACACAACGTGGAGCGCGTTTTGCCTCTCGCTTGGTGACGACGCTTGCAGAGGCGTATAGCACCGTCGCGGAATTGACGGAAACGGGCGGCACTGTGCTCTTTCAGCAGTTTCTCAGCGGACGACGCGAGGCCGTGAGTTTCATGTATGCCAATGGTGAGGTGTATGCACGCTTTGCACAATGGGCGAAACGGACAGAGCCACCACTGGGGGGAACATCCGTCTTGCGTCAAAGTATTGCCGTGCCACTCGACATCGGTGAGCCCTCCGAACGTCTCGTGCGCGAGATGAATCTAGAAGGCTATGCCGAGGTCGAGTTTCGTCGTGATGGCAAGGGGATTCCTTACCTGATGGAGATTAATCCACGTCTTTCGGCCTCCGTGGAGATCGCGGTCCGCTCAGGCGTCGATTTTCCCACGTTACTCTATCAATGGGCTATTGGTGAGCCTATCGAGAAGGTTCAACAGTATCGTACAGGTGACTGGATGCGCCATCTTGCAGGCGACATTATGTCTACCATCGAGGCTGTGCAGCAACGTGGTCGGCCCGGCATAACGCCACCAGCTCAAGCCATCCTTGGCTTTTGTCTCTCATTTTTTCAACCTATGGCTTATGACTATCTTGATTGGAATGATCCCATACCAGCACTGAAAGCGATGACTCATTTTACGCGTAGCTGGGTAGGGGGAGCGATTAAAAAAAGACTATCTCATGTATAAGAGGATACGTTTGATGAGTATTGTATCAGAGCGAGAGCAACTGCAACCGTCCATGGCAATTGTCGATTATGATGTCGTGGTAGTTGGTGCTGGCCCCTATGGCTTGACGGCAGCCGCTCAACTGCTTGGGCGTGGTCTACGTGTGGCGATATTTGGCAAACCATTGGAATTGTGGCGTGAACACATGCCCGACGGTTTGTTTTTGCGTTCACATTGGTGGGCAACCAATCTTGCTGACCCTAAAGGGCAATATAGCTTTGACCGCTTTTTTAAAGAATCCACCATCTATGAAAAATGCTATCCCGTGCCAGCGCAGGCGTTTATTGACTACGCACTCTGGTTTCAGAAGCATGCAGTTCCGAACGTGGACGAGACCTATGTTGCCTCGGTTGAGCGCGATGGCAAAAAGCGTTTTCTGGTGACGCTGGTGGATGGTCGCAAGATACGCTGTGCGGCTGTGGTGATGGCAATTGGCCTGTATTATTATGCAAACCATCCTAAAGAATATGCGGGCTTTCCACTAGAACTGGTCTCCCATTCGTTCGAGCACAAGGATTTTAGCCCCTTCAATGGCAAGCAACTGCTAGTGATTGGTGGTGGACAAAGCGCAGTAGAGTATACTGCTTTGCTCGTTGAAGCTGGTGCTGCCGTTCATCTTGCCTCACGGCGTCCTATTCACTGGCTTAATCCTGATCGTGCTCATGAACGCTCACTATGGGAAAAAATACAGGCACCGGACTCTGGTATCGCGCCTGGCTGGAAGAACTGGGTCTTAGAATATATCCCCTTCCTGTTTTATCGCTTCCCGCAGGAGCGTAAGGATCGTTATATCAGGAATCATTACAACGCTGCCGCCTCGGACTGGCTGAAGAATCGTGTATTGGGCAAAGCGAAGTTGCATGAGGGGCAGACGGTGAAGCACCTCCACGTGTCGACTGGCAATGATGGCATTGATGTCACCTTGTCGAATGGTGAGAAATTCCAGGTCGATCATGTCATGCTTGCGACAGGGTATGAAGTCCATCTGGATCGCCTGACGATGATTGACGCCACCCTGCGTAGTGGCATTCAGGTAGACCAGGAAATTCCGGTGCTCAATGATCATTTTGAGAGTAGCATACCGGGATTGTACTTTGTCGGGCTTACCTCGTTGCGTGCCTTCGGTCCTCTCTATCGCTTTGTCGTGGGCGCGAAGTCGTCTGGCGAGCGCGTGGCGGCGGCTGTCGCCAGAAGAGTTGCGAAGGTGAGAGTATAAGTAATAAATACGTGCGTGTGCTGGTCGTGGCGGTCTGAGGAGATAGTCCAAATGCGAGAGCGTATACGTCTGGTGGTGGCGGCGTGCTTCTATTACACGGGACTAGTGGGCTTGGCTCACTGGTGGTGGTGCCGCTTTCACCCACATCTGATTATCCTGAATTATCATCGTGCAACGGGCAATAACCTGCGGCTGCAATTGCGCTATTTGCAGCGTCATTATCGTATTCAGCACTTAGAGCAGGCTTTGGAGGAACTCGCGTCATCGCCACAGACAAGCATGTCTGGAGATCTTCGTCTACCGCTGGCCTTAACCTTTGATGATGGCTATCGCGATAATTATAGTTATGCTTTTGCCCTGGCCCGTGAGTTACAAATACCCCTGACAATCTTTCTGATTCCTGGCTATATTGAGAGTGGCGCGTGCTTCTGGTGGCTGGCAAGTGAGCAATTTGTGCGTGCCTCACGTGTGGACAAGGTCATTATCGAGGAGCAAACCTATCGTTTAGGCGTCCCAACAGAGCGGCAAGCTCTGATAAAAGCAATTGATACTCATCTGCGTTATGCCAAATCGGTTGCTGAGCGGCAGCAGTTTTTGGCTACTATCCGCAAAGAGTTGGCTCTGGATACGCTCGATACGGTGAGTGATCTATTGACGCAAACGGATAAAGACGCATTGCCCATGACGTGGGAACAGGTGCATGAGATGGAGCAGAGTGGCTTGGTTTCGTATGGCGCACATACCATGCATCATCCTGTGCTTGCCTATTTAGCTGATACACAAGAACTACGGCAAGAGGTTATGGAATGCCGACGGGTGCTGGAAGATCGCCTGGGCCATCCTGTGCGCACCTTTGCCTATCCGATAGGCAAGCAGGAGCATATTGGAGACGAGGTAGTGAGCATCGTACAAGAGGCTGGCTACCAATGGGCAGTCACAACCATTGAAGATGTGAACACAGACCAGACAGATCATTTTTTGCTACGACGCCTTCCGGGAGACCTTGACCAGCACTGGCTGATTATGGCATCGGAACTGGTCGGGTTGCTTGGTTTGTCACGCTTTAGGAGCAAAGATCGTGCAAAGTTCTCTCGATGATGCTTCCGCACCACGTGAAGCACAACAGATAAAAGATAGACAAATACAACCATTTGAAGTTATACTATCCGAAAAACCTGCATATGCATACGATGCACTTGTGTTGGATGCAAAGCTCAGACAATCGCTTGTCACGGTGCGCTCGTTGGGAAAACGGGGCTTGCGTATTGCTGCGTTGGAAATTGCCAGTGCGCTGGAAAAGTCTCGTAGTGTGCCAACCTTCGCATCGCGCTGGTGCCAACGCGCCTATAACGCGCCTGCCTATGAGCAAGGGACGGAACCATTTCTGACCTATTTGAAGCAATTGCTCGATCACAGCGGCGCACGGGTCTTGATTACCTCTTCTGATGGTACGCTAGCTGTGATACGTGAGCATCGTGCGGAACTTGAACGCCGTGTTGCGGTCGCGTTGGCGAAGGATGCGGCGTTAGAGATCGCCATAGATAAAGAGCAAACGCTGGCATTGGCTAGCCAGTTGGGGGTAGGTGTGCCACGGGGCGTAGTAGTGAGGGCGGTTGATGAGGTTCCAGCGGCCATGCGCGAGATTGGCTTGCCAGCAGTGGTGAAGCCAATTGAGTCGTGGCTGTGGGGCGAACAACAAGGCGTGCGCCTGATCTGTAAGCTGGTAACAACGGCGGACGAGGCACGTGTAGCCGTTGCGGACTTGACTCAGCATGGTGGAAGCGTGCTCTTTCAACAGTTTCTCTCTGGTAAACGGGAGGCAGTAAGTTTTCTGTATGCCAAAGGAGAGGTCTATGCACGTTTTGCACAGTGGGCAAAGCGCATGCAGCCGCCGCTTGGGGGAACATCAGTATTTCGGCAAGGTATTGCTGTTCCACAGGATATCGGCGAGCAGGCAGAACGACTCGTGCGTGCAATCGACCTGGAAGGCTACTCCGAGGTAGAGTTCAGGCGTGATAGCGAGGGCAAACCCTATATTATGGAGATCAATCCTCGGCTCTCGGCATCCGTCGAGGTTGCCGTGCGTGCAGGAGTAGATTTCCCCTATCTCCTCTATCAATGGGCAAGTGGCGAGCGTATTGATCGTGTCACCTCTTATCGTGCAGGAGGGTGGATGCGCTATCTGGAAGGTGATCTTTTAACCACATTCCAGACAATTAGCCAGCGTGGACGCCCAGGGGTTACACCGCCTGCGCAAGCATTTGCTGAATTTTTCGCTGATTTTTTGCTACCTACTCGCTTTGATTATGTTGATTGGAAGGACCCTCTTCCGGCTTGTGTCGCAGCGACCGAGTTTTCGGAGCGTTTACGCCAGCGAATAGGGAAAATTTCTTTTAGGAGGAACTCTCCGTGAGTCTATCTTTAGATGTACACAAGACAGACGACGCAGTACCTACAAAACGCTATGATGTCGTGGTGGTAGGCGCAGGCCCCTATGGTCTCTCGGTTGCCGCACATTTGCTCGCGCAAAATTTGAAAGTAGCGGTATTTGGCAAACCTATTTATTTCTGGCGTGAACACATGCCACAGGGAATGCTCTTACGCTCTTACTGGTGGGCAACAGACCTGTCAGACCCGCAGAAAAAATATACCGTGAAACGCTATTATGAGGAGAAAGGTTTGCAGCCTGCGGACCCGATGCCTATTGAAACCTTTATTGATTATGCTTTATGGTTTCAAAGACACGCCGTACCCACGGTTGATGAGACCTATGTGCGCACTATTCAACGTCAAAATGGGCAGTTTATCGTCACGCTGGAGGATGGGCGCGTCGTGCAGAGTAAGGCGCTCGTCATGGCACCCGGACTACAATATTATCGCTATTGCCCACCGGAATTTGCCCATATGCCCGTTGAACTGGTATCTCACTCCTCTGACCATCGTGTCCTCGCTGAGTTTGCGCATAAAGATGTCGCGGTGATTGGCAGAGGACAGGCGGCACTGGAAACTGCGGCACTGCTCAATGAGGTTGGTGCCAATGTGCAAATTGTCGCCCGTCACGGCTTACGTTGGATTCCGACGAACACTTCAAAGCTGCCAGCGTTTCTCCGTCAGTTGCGTGCGCCAAATGCAGGCATGGGCAGTGGTTGGCTGAATTTCTTGCTTGAAAAATACCCGTATTTTTTCCAACGCTTGCCACGCAATACCAGAGACTATGTGCTGACAACACGCCACGGACCCGCTGGTTCTCCCTGGTTGAAGCACCGTATCGTCGATAAGGTCAACATTCACGACGCGCAGGCCATTCAGAAGATAGCAGAGGTCAATGGGCGTGTACAACTGACTCTGGCTGAGGGGAAGATAATAGAAATCGACCATGTTCTTTTAGCAACCGGGTACAGAGCAGATATTCATCGCTTGCCTATGCTTGATCCCGTGCTGCGCAGTTTGCTGCATACCTACATGAAATCGCCCGTGTTGAATTCCTGGTTTGAGAGCAACGTTCCTGGTTTGTTCTTTGTCGGTTTTTCGGCGGCCCGCTGCTGTGGCCCGTATTATCGTTTTGTGATTGGTGATGAGGCTGCTGCTCGTCGTGTGACTCAGGCTGTCTCACGTTTAGTCGCTAGCAGAAAATAACGCTGTAGATGATGCTATGCGAAGACGACTATTAGTGGGTATCGCAGCTCTCTTTTATTATAGCGGGCTGGTAGCACTGGCGCGTTGGTGGACGAGCAGAACCAGCGCGTGTCTGATCATTCTCAACTACCATCGTGCTTCAGGTGGCCATTTGCGCAATCACTTGCTGTACCTCCGAAAGCACTACTGTATTTTGCCTGCTGAAGATGCGTTAGCCGCCCTCTATGCTGTCGACGAGAAGAGGAGGCCACAGCAGGCGCGCACTTCGTTGGTGCTGACATTTGATGATGGTTATTATGACAATTATAGTGATGCTTTTCCACTGGCGAAAGAACTGCAAGTACCGCTCTCTCTTTATCTCGTTCCGTGTTATATAGAGAGTGGCAGGCGTTTTTGGTGGGAAGAGGGCCTGTATCTGGTACAGCACACACAAGAACGTGACGTGGTGCTCAATGGTCGCAAGTTCACGCTTACCCAGGCCAGTGAGCGCGCTGAGTTAGTGCATGTGATCGATTATTTTGTGCGCCATGCGCGTTCAGTCGCGGAGCGTGAACAATTCTTGGAGAGTGTTTCACAGACATTGCAGGTAGCGTTGACGCCTGTGAAGCGCATCGAGCCGTCGTTATCTGTCAGGTGGGAAGAGGTGCGGGAGATGGATGCAAGCGGCTTGGTTACTTTTGGGGGTCATACCATGCATCATCCTATCCTCGCCTATCTCGCCGATGAGACTGAGGTGGCGCGTGAGGTGGCCGACTGCCGTGACGCGCTTGAGCAGCAGTTGGGGCACGCTTTATATACGTTTGCCTATCCTGTTGGGCAAAATCAGCATATCAGTGATAGTGCGGTGCAGTCCGTGCAAGCGGCGGGCTTCAAGTGGGCGATGACGACCTCGTATGGCTTGAATACGCTACATACAGACCCCTATCGCTTACAACGCATTGAGGTGGATGTGGATCAACATTGGCTGGTAGTGGCAGCGGAAACGGCTGGCTTATGGGGCTTTTTCTCGCGCCTGCGCTGGCTGCCCTTTGTGCGTAAGCACTTTACCAATGCTCAGTAGCAAATTTCGCTGATAAAACGAGATGGAAGGTGGAAAGAAGATGTCTGACACAACGTATTATGTTCATCCAACGGCAGAAGTATCGCCTAACGCCCAGGTGGGGGCAGGTACACGCATCTGGCGGCATGCGCATGTGCGTGAACATGCCGTTCTGGGCGAGAGTTGCAATATTGGCAAGGGTGTGTATGTGGATACGCACGTACAGATTGGCTCACGCGTCAAAATTCAGA
>JBBQXY010000054.1:0-30888 GCA_038209195.1 Ktedonobacterales bacterium
CTTGTTCTGTCTCTTGCAGCAGGGCTATTTTCAGCTTTTCGTTCGTTTCCATTGGTAGGGGTCCTCTCTGTTTTGGCGTTTTTCCTTACAGATGAGGATACCACCTTTTTGCTTGCCTGCCTACAACTTTTTCATACACCCCTTACGTTCCGATGTATGCATCGTCTAACGTAGGGCGCGATTTATCGCCGCCATCGCCGATTTATCGGCCCGTGTCCACACCTGCTTCGCGCCGATAAATCGGCTGATGGGCGCGGTAAACCGGCCCCTACGTTCGTTTGACAACGACTATTCATTCACCACTTACGTGCCGGACTCCCACGAGTTCAGGTACTTGTCCTGCTCTGCCGTGAGGGTATCGATGCGAATGCCCATCGCATGAAGCTTCAAGCGAGCAATCTCCTTGTCAAGTTCAGCCGGCAACGTATAGACACGCGGCTCCATACCCTTGGCATTGAGCAACATAAACTCCGCGCCCAGAGCCTGATTGGCGAAGCTCATATCCATCACACTGGCGGGATGCCCTTCGGCGGCAGAGAGATTGACCAGACGTCCTTCGGCCAACAGATGAACTTGCCGACCATCAGCATACGTATACTCATCAACAAAGTCACGCACCCGCCGCTTGCCGCCTGTGCCCAATTTTTCCAGGGCCGCAATATTGATCTCATCGTTGAAGTGACCAGAGTTCGCGATCAAGGCGCCATTCTTCATGCGTTCCAGGTGCTGCTCATCAATGACATTGACATTGCCTGTCACCGTCAAAAAGATATCGCCGAGTGCGGCTGCTTCCAAGCTGGGCATGACGCGATAGCCATCCATCACCGCCTCTAATGCACGGGTAGGATCAATTTCGGTCACAATCACGTTGGCCCCCATACCATGCGCACGCGATGCTACACCACGTCCACACCAGCCATAGCCAAAGACAACGAACGTGCGACCAGCCAGCAAGATGTTCGTAGAACGAATAATGGCGTCAAGCGAGCTCTGTCCGGTGCCATAGCGATTATCAAACATATGCTTCGTATCGGATTCGTTCACCGCCAGCACTGGGAAACGCAGCACGCCGTTTTTCTCCATGCTGTGCAAACGAATGACACCCGTGGTTGTTTCTTCCATGCCGCCAATGATCTCGGCAATCAACTCCGTGCGCTTGGTATGAATGGTCGAGACCAGGTCACAGCCATCATCCATCGTCATCTGCGGCTTGTGGTCAAGCACAGAATTAATATGGCGATAGTAGGTCTGATCATCCTCGCCCTTGATGGCAAAGGTGGGAATACCATACTCGTTGACTAGGGCAGCAGCCACGTCATCCTGTGTTGAAAGCGGATTGGAGGCACACAACACCAGGTCTGCTCCCCCTGCCTTCAAAGTGATGGCGAGATTAGCAGTCTCGGTCGTGATATGCAGGCAGCCCGACATACGAACGCCTTTCAAGGGCAAATCTTTCGCGAAACGCTCTCGAATGAGACGCAACACTGGCATCTCTTTCGCCGCCCACTCAATGCGGCCTTTGCCGCGAGCCGTTAACGAGTTGTCTTTCACATCTCCACGTATTGAAGTCGTCATAAATTCGTCTTTCCTTTATCTGGACGCTACTATACGCCCTATTACTTTAAGCAATTTAAACTTTCCAACCGTCTATTGCTCTGCTTATCTTCATTCAACAGGCCGCCTACGGCGGAAAAGTGAGGGAATCTAGGGCACAGCCCTAATTACCTGTATTACCTGTCCCCCGGACAGGGTGCAGTCAAGGGGCTGCCGCCCCTTGCATCCCTGCTTCATAAGCCCAGTTCAGGCTCAGGATACTGCCACTATAGTATGTTTCCGCCAATTGGGATCAAAGTGCGAACAATCTACCAGGGTCTCGTAGCGGGCGGTAACATCGGACATTGTCAAGCCGCGTAAACGTTCAATACTGAAATCTTCGCACACAAACGAACCAATGATGTTGCCATGCACCACGCCACACTTGATATCATCAATCGCATAGCCGCCATCAGCCGAGGGTTGCATCGTTGATAGATAACCGAGCAGACCGCCAGCAAAGGCATCGCCTGCGCCTGTGGGGTCGATGACCTCTTCCAAGGGATACGATGGCGCGCTAAAGTAGGTGCCATCAGCCCCGAAAAGCAGAGCACCATAACTCCCCTGCTTCACTATAACATACTTTAATCCCATTGCCAGCAGTTGACGTACGCCAACCAGAATACTTGCCTGGTTCGTGTACTGCCGAATCTCCTCTTCGCTCATCAAGAGCACATCGACTTTTTTAATGACCTCAGTCAACATGGGACGGGCCGTCATAATCCACAATTCCATCGTGTCAAGCACGGTCAAACGCGCATGGGGAACCTGCTCCAACACTTCCATCTGCAATTCGGGCTGAATATTGGCCAGGAAAAGCAGTGAACTCTCCTGATACTCCTCAGGAATGACCGGGTGGAAACCTGCATAGACACCCAGGCGCGTATCCAGAGTATCGCGCGAATTCATATCCATGTGATAGCGCGCCACCCAGCGAAACGTTTCACCATCTTCCATCTGCAACCCGGTCAGATTAATAGACCGACTGCGCCAAAATTCCAAGTACTCTCGTGGAAAATCACTACCAACCACTGCTACCAGATTTACCTGGCTGTAAAGCGAAGCAGCGGTAGAAAAATATGATGCAGCCCCTCCGAGAGTCTCTTCTCTCCTGGCAAATGGTGTCTCCACGCTATCCAAGGCCACGGAACCAACAACCAAAATGGACAACTCTTCCGACCTCCATTACTATAGTAAGAAACGGCAAATATTCCGTCCCACTTCGACTACGTATCGCTCAAATCGGTGTCGCATCGCTCAAATGCTCGATGACACCATCAAGAAATGCCAGCGTATTACCAAATTTCACCTGCGCCATCTCGCGTGCTGGTGCCGTGTTCAACGATTGATACAGCTCAACAAAACGCTCCTCAATGTGGTGAAGAATGGCGGCGAGCACTTCACCCGTAACGGCTCGGTTAGGATAGCGCGCCCCAAACTCAATTAAAGACGTCACTACAGCTAGGCCGCTGAGCCGCCCAATTTTATCGGCATCATAGAGAAGCCGCCCCTCAATTGGCACCCCGTCCCGTTGTTCGGACGAAAATACGGTGGTATGCGTCAGAATTGCTTGTTTTACCTTTTCTATGCGTTCCTCCGGTAGATGCAACTCTTGCAAAAACTCTACCGCCATCTCAGCAGATTGCAGATGGTGATTATGATACCCATGGGTACTGGTAGAAATATCATGTAAATAGCCAGCAATAATTAAAGCTTCCGTATCAATGGACGCGAAAGTATCGTCCTCGGTAGCCTCCAATTCCAATGCTAACATCTTACAATTGGCGACAACAGTGCTGACATAACGAAAGCCTTCTTTACCCAAAACGCTTTCCACATGGTGTGCCACGGTTGGCACGACTTCACTCTCCATTAGCAATCTGCCTGCCTCCCACTATTCCGCTCATCTATACAGACGCGTCGCAAACCCTCTATAAACGAAGGGTAGACAATGCCGCGCTCAGTAATAATAGCAGTTACGTAGCTGTGTGGCGTAACATCAAATGCTGGGTTGACCGCCTGGACTCCGGCAGGGGCGACAGTCATTCCGCGCACACTGGTCACTTCTTCAGGATTGCGCTGTTCGATTGGAATTTGCTCACCTGTGGGCAGCAGACCATCAATAGTGGAACACGGAGCGACAACATAGAATGGAATTGCATGAACGTGCGCCAGGACTGCGACCCCATAGGTTCCTATTTTATTTGCCACATCTCCATTAGCTGCTATGCGGTCCGCGCCCACAAACACCGCCTTAATACCGCCATGACGCATGAAATGCGCGGCCATATTATCGGTAATCAAGGTCAATGGGACACCTTCCTGCTGGAGTTCCCAGGCGGTCAGACGTGCCCCCTGCAAAACAGGGCGCGTCTCATCAACAAAAACATGGAGCCGTTTCCCCGCTTTATGCGCCACGTAGATAGGTGCAAGCGCGGTTCCCCAACCAGCAGTGGCCAAAGCACCAGCGTTACAGTGCGTGAGCAAGACATCTCCGTCGTTGATCAGCTCTGCTCCATAATTACCCATGCTCATGCAAGCCACGAAATCTTCATCGGCAATTGTCTGTGCTTCTGCCTGTAAATGCCGGGCAAGTGCAAGGATTGTGTACTGCTCACGCATAGCAAGTTGAGCGCACAACTGCATGCGCTCTATGGCCCAAAAGAGATTGACCGCTGTCGGGCGGGTAGCCGCTAACAACTCACCTGCACGGCGTAGATGTGCTTCTGCCTCAGCAAGGGTAAGTGTGTCGCCTCGCTCACGAAGCAGACGGCACAGTGCCAGGGCCATACCAAAAGCTGCGGTGACGCCAATGGCTGGTGCTCCGCGCACCTTCAACGTCTTGATGGCCTCTGCAACTTCCTGCTCAGAAGTTAACCTGAGATAGATCACTTCCAGCGGAAGGCGCGACTGATCCAGCATACACACTACCTCTTGAGAAGCATCTTCTTCCCACCAAACTGTGCGCACACCACCCATTTGCATTTTATCGCCCATTAATGCAGGTATCCTCCTAAAATACTTCCTGAAGAGTGTGAAAGGGTCTTCATGTATGATATCACGTCTCTTCAGAAACGAGAAGAGTTTAGGCTAATAGGCTAGCCAATAGAGCAATAGATCACCAGGCCAATGGTTGAGATGGCAGAATAAGAGATTTATAACGAAGCGACTGCACTATCATGAGGGGGAACCCCCAATAGTACTAAGCAATAGGTCACTCAATCCAAGAAATCAGTAAAAGTATGCTACCATGATATACAGCGTGACGGTGAAGAAGGTGCGATTTGAACTTCTTCGCTATGTTACTGAAAGCGTTGGTTGTCCGTTCCACTACACAGAAGGATGAAAGCCTTTCCGGTATCGCAAGAAGTTTCTTGAGACCTTGCACACCCGGAGATGAGCTACTATCACTTGCATGGAACGGTCAAGTTGATAGCTATAGCCATCGAAGGGATTGTAACGCATGGCCAGGGTGGAAACCAAGGAAAGTGCTTGGTCCTTTGACCAGATATATGACGAATATAAGATTCCGATCTACAACTATGTATATCACCTGGTTGGAGATCGCGAACAAGCCGATGATTTAACGCAAGATACCTTTTTGAAAGCGTTTCGTGCGCTTCCTAAAATGGATGCCAGCTTGAAGTTATCAGCTTGGTTATATCGCATCGCAACGAATACAGCTTATGACGCGTTGCGCCGTCGAAAATTGATCGCGTGGTTGCCCTGGCAGGACCTTGATCACGAACCAGCAGATGTTGAGAGTGCAGATCCGCAAGAATTGTATGGCACGACGGAACTCGTTCGCGCCGCACTCCATCGCATGCCCCAACAATATCGGGCAGCACTCCTGTTGTATACGCAAGAAGGGTTCTCCTACAGTGAGATAGCTCAGGCGTTAAATATCGCGGAGAGCGGCGTCAAGATGTATTTATCAAGGGCACGTCAATCATTCCGAGAACATTATAGGTCATTAGAGCAGGGAGGCACAAAATGAATTGCGAGCAAGTCGAGGAGCTACTCAGTGCTTACCTTGACGACTCGCTTGCCTTGGGGGAAACAGCGGAGTCCGCCTCACAACTGCGTTTGCAGGTTGAAACTCACTTGCAAGATTGCAGTCATTGCAGCACGGTTTTGGCTGATTATCGGCGTTTCGACGACCTCATTGCTCATTCGCCTCGCGTTGGCCCCAGCATAGCCTTGCGTGAAAAAATCTTTTCTTCACCCGCGTATCTTGAAATTACTGGCACCTACGACAATAAAATAAACATTTTAGAGCGAGAACATACCTCCTCACACAAAAGTTCTCGCCGAAACACTCCAGGTCGCCCACAATTAATCGCACTACCAGGTGGGCGCAGTATTTCAGCTAACACTACGCCCAATCCAGAAATACATTTACCTGCACCTGTTCCATTGCACACCAACACCAGCATTCTACCCAAAAGACGAAAGAGCACCTGGGGCCTCCGGCTCATGCAAGTCGCCATAGCGGCTACCCTCTTGCTCACGCTTGGCGTCGGCAGTTTGATTGCCTGGAATATGTGGTCACAAAACAATAGCTCTACCCAGACTAGCAACACTATTACCCCACCTGCTGGACTACCACCTACTGCACCACTCTCAGCCGGTATGCACTTTGTCTTCCTGCGTGATGGCTCGTTGTGGAGTTCTCCAGCGGATGGTTCGGCACGCCCCCGGCAGTTGACACCGCAGAACATCACCGTCGCCCAAAAGTGGGTGGTCAGTCCGCCGCTACCGGGCCACTACTCCGGCGATTTACTCGCGTACATCGATCTCCAACAGGCACGCCTGCATACCTTACGGAGCGATGGGCAGCGCGATACCATTATCCCTCAACCATTACTGAAAGCTGGCATTGCTCCGACCTCCGTTTGGGATACTGTTACCGGAGAAAACATTCTCAGTAGCCTGACATGGTCGCCCGATGACACTATGCTGGCCTTTGTGGCCGATCCTACCGATACAGGTCTGACCAGCCTCTCGCTTTATTCGCCAAATTCGGGCACGATACAGACAGTGCAGTTCCCCATGAAGGGCAGCGTTTCTCACCCAGTCTGGTCACCCGATGGCATACGGATAGCCTTTGAACTTACGCAAGGTTCTACCGTGAGTATCCTGGACTATAACACCCAGAACCACGGCCTACTGCTTATCACCAATGCTATTCAGACGCAGAGCAATCCTAATGACACTATTCTCGCGCTGAATTGGTCGCCCGATACGAATATCCCCGCTATCACATGGAGCGTTGGTCTGATAGGACATGTTCACAGTATCTGGCTACGCCATGTCGGTGTTGGTGGCAACGCTTATCCGCAAGAACTCATCCAGGGGGATTACGCACAAGCAGTCTATAGTAGCAATGGTGATGGTGGTATTGGAAGTTGGCTCCTCATCGCCTCATCAGCGGGACGGGCCACCAATTTGTGGCGCATCGACGCTCTACAAGGAGCATTTCCCATCATTCTTACGAGTGGCAAACAGGTGAATTTTGCACAGTGGTCACCCGATGGCACCCAGATTGATTACCTGGATAGCATTTCTCTCGGCGTAGGAGCGTTCCATGTCGTCAATGTGACCACCCTTGTCGATACCTTTATCGCAGCAGATATCACCAGTAGTCCCGCCCCCGCGTGGTCCAGGTCGGGACAAGAACTCGTCTATAGTACTGGCACACAAACGATTGTCATAGCTCTACACGGTGGGAAGAATGTCCACTCATTGGCACTGCGTGGACTAGCCGCTACCTATACCTGGGCCGCGAATTCGCCCAGCCAGTTAGTCATTGCATTAGGTGATGGGCAGCAAGGTATCTACCTCGTCGATACACAACGCCATACCACCTTTCAGATCGATCCAAAGGCAACAGATGGCCCCATTCTCTGGACCGAAATTCCGTAATCGTCTTGTCTGGATATCAAAAAGCACAAGCTGATACGCAGAGGGTTACAGAGAATTATAAATACTCACAGGGTTTTCACAGAAGGAACCTCTACTTTAACGCCATATTCACATAGTTTTGAGTATAGTGTTTGATGTAGGTTTCCTAACGTTTGGGATGTTGGGTGTATGTGTTATGGAGGAGAAAACTATGCTTAGTTCACATGCTGTCATTACAGAACATTTAGTCAACGTCTTGCAAAGTATCGCTCTCAAGCAAATGACAGGCCGTCTCAGCGTCGAGCAAGACGGTCTGCAAGGAAGCGAGAAAGGCGAGATTTTTTTCGTCCAGGGCAACACTTCTTTTGCTCGCACTACTCGTGAGACCGGAGAAACAGCTCTTTACAATATGCTGAAATGGAAAGACACCCATTATAGCTTCTTCGAGGGCGAACAGGTGTCACAATGTGCTACACACGCTCAATACCGGAGGGTTGCACCACTCTCACTGTCTACCCAGAGTAGAACACTCTTGCCTATTGAGTTAGAAGCGACTCGCCAAACACCAGCCATAGGAATGCCTGTTATTCCTAAAAGCCTGCGACAGATTTCCATACAAGCTCCATCGACTACTTTACCGCCAGCGCAGCTACCAAAGCCGACCCACGCCATAATGCCACGGCAATGTGCGTACAATACTCAGCCAGGCATGTCCGCTATTTTTCGCGCCCTCCCATCTGCCAAGCAATCGAGCATTATCAACCGCATGGATAGGAAAGACCGGATTGTATTTCTCCTGCTTGACGGCAAACGGACCTTGCATACCATTAAGTCCCTTGTCAATCGCAGCGATGCAGAAGTGGTACAAACCCTTGTCTGCCTACTCAAACAGGGCTACGTCGAATATATCCACGGGTGAATCCTTGTAGTAAACTGTTTCCCTTCATGTGACGAGCGGGAATGCAAGGGGCGGTAGCCCCTTGACTGGGTTCTAGGGCTGCGCCCTAGTTCTCCCTCTCCTCCCCTGCCGCCGCAGGCGGCAAAGCAGGAGAACCCTGTCTGGGGGACAGGTATCAGAGGGCAGCAGCCCTTTGACTGCACCCTGTCCGGGGGACAGGTAATAGGGCTGCGCCCTAGTTTTCCCTCTCCTCCCCTGCCGCCGCAGTCTGCAAAACAGGTAATTCGGGTACACCAAGAAACCCTGAAATTTGCTCACGAAAATGATATCAATTAGCACAGTTATGCGTTATAATACATAGACCTAGAGCGGAAGGCGGAATGTTCGTAGGCAAGCAGATCCACCTCGACGAGCAGCTTGCAGCGTTCATTTGGAATATGTGCAACCTTTTCCCCATGGAGTTTGTACGCGCACCTTCTAGCGTTTCGCGTTGCTTTTGCATGCGCGTGGTAAGGGGAGGACGAGCTGGCACCCCGTCCTCTCCTTACTTTTGTCGTTGCGAGAAAGGTTCGCATGAGATTCAAAGTCAGATCTTTGGGTGGAAAACTGATATTGGTCGCGGCACTAACGCTCTTGCTGTGTTTGGTACTTTTTTCAGCTTTGTCCTGGGAATTACTGCTATTCACCTTTGAACACGAAGCAAGAAGCGACGCTACCGCACACCTTTCAACAATCCAAGATGCTTACGCGGATCATACCTCTGTGTTGCTTAAAACTATCACAAAGGTAGCCAAAGACCCTTCCATTATCGCTGCACTCTCGCAACCCAAATCGCCACAAACCCAACAGGCCCTACAGAACACCCTGGACATCGTCCCTTCGCGCTATCAGCTCTCCTTGGCTAACATCGCTGTGCTCGGTAAATATCTTCAGCTGGTTGGACAATCTGGTGTGGAAGCTCCCAGCTACAATGATCCCTCAACTCCAGTCGGTACCTTAGTAGAGCAAGCGTCACAAGGAAAACCTTCTTCCGCACTGCTCTCATCATCCGTCAATGCTACCTGGACATTGAGCGTGGCTACCCCTGTCCTCGATGCCAACAGCAATATCCTCGGCGTATTGCTCGCGCAACAGGCTATAGATGACAATTTTGCCCACGATCTCACCGCAAAAGTAAGTTCCAATGTCGTTTTGTGTGCGCACAATCAAATACTCGCATCAACCATGCGCTGGTTTTCCTTCGCTCAATTTTTGCCCATTAGCCAGCTCTGTAAGCCTGACCAGTTCAACCGCGTAGATGGAGCACAACACTTTGTAGCACTGGCAAAGTTTGCCAAAGACAAAACTTCCCTGGTGATTGTAGATATCGAACCGCTTTACAACGTCGATTCCCATGTAGTACGATCACTCGAATTACTGGTCGCCATGGGTGTTTTTGTTTTTGCCCTGGGTGTCATTGCCTACACATTTATTACACGCTACTTCTTTATCCACCCATTACGCCGTTTGCAGACACAAGTCAGAACGCTTATAGCCAGCAATGGCAACTCGCAACCAGCGACACCAGCCAATGATGAGCTAGGAATGCTGGCCAGTTCTTTCAATCTTCTCTCCGAATCACTCTCTGTTCAGGAAAGTGAAGGACTGGCAATGACCGAGCAAATGCGCGATATGCTCCTCATGAGTGACGCCTTGATCTCCACCCTCAACCTCGAACATCTGCTGGGAGAGGTTGTCTCGCGCCTTGGCTCCATCATGCAAGTAAAAAAAGTATCCTTGCTGCTCTATGGACGCGAGATGCTCTCGCCCTGGGCTGTCGCGCACTGGGAGGATCAAGGCTCAGACGAATATCCTATTAACGCCCAACCGACGCGATCGCAAGGGGCAGTTACCGTCCATGCCGACCCCGATGGAGACATTACCCTGGCGGTGACGACAAAAATGGCGGCGATACCAAGCTCACGCCCCGGCACGTTCAGTGGCAAACAACAGGCCATTCGCGCACAAAAACAGCAAGCGAATCCTCATCCCCATAGCACTCGTCGTCCACGTATTCCTCGCCCAGCCCTCAATGACCTGGATATGATGTTGGCGCGTATGACCATGCAGAAACTCAAGATCATCTATGGCGAAGACGTCGCCACTATTTATCAAGAGCGGGGCGAGGTTTGGTCGCACATGGCCTTAGAGGCAGGACATCGCTATGTTATTGCCGTACCCATCATTCTATTAGATCAGCCCATCGGCGTATTCATTCTCTATGATGAAAAGCCACATTACGTCACGAGACGCGATACATTCCTGTTGAGCACAGCCGCTATTCAGGCCGCCATGGCCATTCAAAATGCCTTGCTCTTCGCCGAAGTCAAAGAGAAGAATGCTGCTCTTGAGCGCGTCAACACTCTCAAATCGCAATTTTTGGCCACCGTCACCCATGAATTGCGTACCCCTTTACACGGTATTATCAGCTACGGCTCTTTAATTCTCGAAGGTTTCCTTGATGGAGAGCTTACCACCGAGCAGGAAGAACACATTCAGTTCATGGTCCGACGCGCTGAAGACCTCTCTCACCTGGTCGATGATATGTTGGACCTCTCGAAAATTGAGGCAGACCGTTTGGAGATCAAGGCTGAACCTGTGGCCCTAGGACCCTGTTTGCAAGAGGTCGTTGATCTACTCAAACCCATGGCTAATACAAAAGGGCTATATCTTACTCTCGAAAAAGCTGATTCGTTACCAATGGTATTAGCGGATAGCCATCGCATTCGCCAGATCGTCACCAACATGGTCTCCAATGCCCTGAAATTTACTGAGCAGGGCGGAGTCACCATTCGTTGTACGCCCCTGGTAGACTACGATTTTCTGCGTATCTCGGTATGCGACTCTGGCATTGGCATTTCGCCAGCGGCACTGGGCTACATTTTTGAGGCGTTCCGCCAGGCCGATGGTAGCACAACCCGCCGTTTCGGTGGTACTGGACTGGGATTAACCATTGCCAGAAAGTTAATTGAACTGCAAGGGGGGGAAGTTGCCGTGGAAAGCGGGGTAGGCATCGGTTCCATATTTTCCTTTACCTTGCCTATCCTTCCTACTCTTACACGCCATCCCGCGCTGCTTAATAACGGCATGAAGTCGAAAGAGAAGAAACCATGAACACATCGCAGATTGGCACAGGCCAGCCAACTATACTCATCGTCGAAAACGAAGTCTCAAACCGTATCCTGATTGAAAGAGTCCTTTCTACCCGTGGCTATCACTGCCTTTCCGCCTCCAATGGACGTGAAGCCCTAGAAATACTCGACCGCGAACTGGTTGATTTGATCCTGACCGATCTCTCGATGCCTGTCCTGGATGGCTATCGCACCACGCAATTAATCCGTGCCCGTCCCAATTATACCAACGTCCCCATTGTTGCAGTAACCGCCTATGCGTTAAACGACGAAAACGAGGCAGCGCTACAAATTGGCTGTAATGAGTACCTGACAAAACCATTCAAGCCCCGCCAACTGCTAGAAGTGGTCGACCGCTTACTACCACACAAGTAGAACAAGTATTGCAGAGATAGCATATCGCACCGAAATTTGGTACTATACCCTTAGGCAAGGTTCAAATGTCAAAGCAGGGATGCAAGGGGTTGCACCCCTTGACTGGCACCCTGTCTGGGGGACAGGTAATAGGGCTGTGCCCTAATTCTCTCTTTCCTTCCCCTACCGCCGTAGGCGGCCTGACAAATGAAGAGTGACAGAGCAGTAGTTAGAAGGTTGAGAACCAGGAAATGGATATCCAAGGAACAAGTAAAGCGATCACAGATATCGCGTGTGATGCATTAGTCGTGGGTGTCGTACGCACCAAAGCCGATCAAGGCAACACGAGCGTTACATTAACAGGAGCCGCCAGAGCAGTAGATGGTGTTCTGGCAGGTCTCATCAGCCAGATTAGCACTGATGCAGAGTTCAAAGGCAACCTGGGAGAAATGACCACCATCCACACCATGGGCAAGCTCGCCGCCAGGCGCGTCATCATCATCGGTCTGGGCAGCCAGGAAACCGTCAACACACAAGCTATTCGCCGCAGCAGTGCTATTGCCGCCCGCCACTTACAACATACCGGCGCACATCAAATAGCACTGGCCATCGGCGGAGAAGAAACGGGCATTAGCCCTGCACTAGCCGCGCAAGCACAGGTTGAGGGCGCACTTCTCGGCTTGTACAACTTCAGGAAATACCAGCACGCCCATAACGCGAGCAATGAGCAAGGCGTTACGAATATAGTGCTGCCAACGAGCAACGAACAAGACCTCAACGAGGCCATTCAACGCGGTACCGCTCTGGCTGAAGCCACAAATTTCGCCCGTGACCTGGTCAACGAACCTCCCAATGTCCTCACCCCCACAGAACTGGCCAACCGAGCCAGCACGATGGCCAAAAATTTTGGTATTGAATGTGAAATACTGGATCGACCGCAGATGCAAGAATTGGGCATGGGTGGCCTGTTAGGCGTAGCTCAGGGCAGCGCGGAACCACCAAAATTCATTATCCTGCGCTATCGAGGCGCAACCAACAGCGCGGATAAGGGCATGGCACTCGTCGGCAAAGGCATCACCTTCGATACCGGCGGTATCTCCATCAAACCTGCTAGTGGCATGGATGAAATGAAAGGCGATATGGGCGGGGCCGCGGCAGTCATCGGTGCCATGCAAGCTATCGCCGCGTTAAAGCCTGCCATCAACGTCACCGCGCTAGTCTCCAGTACGGAAAATATGCCCAGTGGCACGGCCTATCGCCCAGGCGATATTCTCCGCATCATGAACGGCAAGACCATCGAAATCGTCAATACCGATGCCGAGGGCCGTCTCGTGCTGGCTGACGCGCTTTCCTATGCCGTGCAAGAAGGGCTCTCGCCCATCATCGACGTAGCCACCTTGACTGGCGGCATCGTCGTCGCCCTGGGTTCTACCATGACCGGCATGTTCTGCAACGATGCACGGCTCAGCGACGAAATTATTGCCGCGGGTCAGGCCGCAGGCGAGAAATTCTGGCCCATGCCGCTTGATGCCGAGTACGCTGAACAGATCAAAAGCGACATTGCCGATATCAAACAAACGGGCGGACGTGGAGCCAGTGCGGTAACCGCCGCCAAAATCCTAGAAAACTTCGTCGGCGATGCCGCCTGGGCACACCTGGATATCGCCGGTTCCAGCTATGTCGATAGCAAAAAGCCCTACCAGGAGAAAGGCTCAACCGGAGTCGCGGTACGCACACTAGCCGAGCTCGCCCTCCGCCAAGCCCAATAATAATTTGAGGTGGTGCGAAAAAAGCGCAGAGCTACGCTCTGCGCTTTTTTCGCACCACCTCAAGTCAGCTTGCTGCCACAAGGCAGCACTAAATATGCTATACTTTTTTTATGAAGATTCGCATACGTTACTTTGCCTCATTCCATGAGATTACGGGACAGAGCGAGGAGCACTGGACATTGCCCGACAATGCTACCATCAGCGACGTACGCACACAGCTACTCGCTCGTTACCCGCGCCTACAACCGATACTAGAACGCTCACTTTGTGCTGTCAATCGTGGCTACGTTCCCGCCGACACTGCGCTGCATGATGGAGACGAGCTCGTGTTTATTCCCCCCATGGGCGGTGGATGCCTACACACCCACCAGCACTCACCAGCATTCACGAGCATTCATAAGCACCCACAGGAGTACATTCGATGGAACCACTGATTCAACTTACCAGAGAGCCGCTAGATAGAAACGCACTCATCACCGCCGTTTCCGATCCCGCCGCTGGTGGCATCGCCATCTTTGAAGGGGTTGTGCGCGATAATGCGCGCGGTAAACAGGTGCGCTACCTCGAATACGATGTCTACCCTGAAATGGCAGAACAGCAAATTCGCACTATTGTTGCTGAGGCGGCACGCCGTTGGGGTGTCGAACACGTCGCGGTCGCCCATCGCTTTGGTCGCCTGGAGATTGGCGAAGCGAGTGTGATTATTGCCGTAGCAACGCCCCACCGGGCCGAAGCCTTCGAGGCTTGCCGCTATATCATAGACACGTTGAAAACAACAGTCCCTATCTGGAAAAAGGAGGTTGCCACCAATGGTGAAGAATGGGTCGAAGGCTAATTTGACACCTCGAGCAAATGCCAAAGTGAAGAAAATAGCACTACTAGAGGTTCCTTAACCGTGGCTTAATATGGTATAGTTGTCATAAGCAATCTTGTCTTCTAGAGCAAGCAATGCTTCTTCGTTCGCGCTAACGACCGTCATCGGTTCTGGTTTCTCTCGGAGGTTCTTGATGAACTTATTCGAAAAACAGTCTCAGCTCAACCAACTCTTCTCGCAAAGTCCCGTCAATGCCGCCTACCTCGCCGGTTCACTTTCCAGCCGTACCTCATTTGGACACCTCAGTGATGTGGATATTGCCATTCTCCTGATGGACCAGATTAAGTCAGATCAATTTCTTGACTACCAACTCTACTTTTTCAGCGAGTTGGCCAAGAGGTTAGAGTCCGAAACAATCGACGTGGTGATTTTGAATCAAGCTTCCCTTTTGCTCAAATTGCAGGTCATTAAGTACGGACAAATCTTGTTCACACGGGACGAGAAACAACGCGTTTCGTTTGAAACAAAGGCCGTAATGGC
Organism: Ktedonobacterales bacterium; assembly: GCA_038209195.1. Taxonomy (GTDB): domain Bacteria; phylum Chloroflexota; class Ktedonobacteria; order Ktedonobacterales; family Ktedonobacteraceae; genus JBBQXY01. The sequence goes on from JBBQXY010000054.1 coordinate 15,043, forward strand.
TTACCTGGATTTCAAAAAGCTCGACGAAATCCAAAACCAGGCCTTAAATCGCCGCCTCGTCGGGCAGGTGTTACCCATCGATAAAGAGCTGGTACAACGGCAATTGAAACAGTTACGCGAATCTGTAGGCATCTTGCACAGCCTGGGCGAAACACAGCGCGAGGAATTTACTACCGATTATCGCATCTATGGCCTCGCAGAACGCTACCTCCAACTGGCAATCGAGTCTTGCCTGCACACCTGTGGCATCCTGGTGGCTTCCTTTGGCTTGCGCCGCCCCGAAGGCTATCACGAACTCCTCAGTATCATCGCAGGGCAAAAGATTATTCCCCAGGCACTGGCATACCGCCTGGAAATTCTCACCAACCTGCGCGACTCGTTGGTTCATGACCCTGGTACACTCAATCGCGACCTCCTGTACGACCACATCCAACAACGCTTAGACGACCTCACTACCTTTGCTGATATCGTAGCAGAGAAAATAGCATAACCAACAACAACAGACTGGCACCGGTGCCAGTCTGTTGTTGCTTTGAGCATTTGAAGAAAGAAACTATTCGATCGCCACATTGAGAGCAGCAGCCTGCTCTCTGGCTGCCGTTGCCTCTTCCGGTCGCCCCATCTCCTCATAAATCTGGGCCAGAGTCTCGTAGGCCAGCACAAGTGAAGGGTCTAACGCGATAGCTTGTTGCGCGGAATCGAGAGCCTCGTCAAAGCGTTTTGCCTCGCGATAGGTATCCGCTAGGTCGTTGTAATAGTCGGCATTGATAGGGTCGCTGTCGATAGCGTTCTGATAGTTCTCAATGGCCTCGTCCAGATGCCCCTGCGCATCATAGGCCGTTGCCAGTTGATAGTATGCTTCCGGGTCATCCTCGAACTCTTCCAACAATTTTCGGCACGTCTCGATAGCCTCGTCATAGCGCCCCAGCGAATTATACGTATCGGCCAACCCGGCGTAGGCAGCAGCGAGATCATCGGATTGCAAATCTTCACCCTGCTGTACCAGTTCTTGGTAGATGACCAGAGCATCATCATAACGCTCGGTCTCCAGGTATGTCTCCGCCAGGCTAAAGCGCGTCGTGCTACGTGTTGGATCAAGCTCTAAGGCGCGTTTGTAGGCACTGATGGCTTCGTCGCTATTGTTTTGCAGCCCACGCCACGTACCCAGGTGCTCCCAGGCATCCGCGTCATTCGGGGCGATTTCTACAATACGCGTATAGATTTCAGCAGCCTGATCGCGCTCACCCATCTGCTCGTAGACAGACGCCAACATATCATAGGCAGTACGCCCGTTTGGATCGAGCGAGAGCATCTGATTCGCCACCGAAAGGGCCTCGTCATAACGGCGCATATCGAGATACAGGCTGACCAGTTCGGCATAACGCGAGGTATTGCGCGGCTCTTCGTCTATGTGACGCTCCTGATCCATCAATCGACGCAACTGGTCATTGATCCGTTCGCGCACATCACGCAAATTATCTGCGGCACTGGCATTATCAGGATTTAAAATGAGAGCCTGACGATAGGCTTGCACGGCATCCTGATACAGGTTCTGCGTGCGGTAAGCATCGCCAACACTGAGGTAGAGCTCATCATTCTCAGGAGCAAGGTCCAATGCCTCCTGGAACGTCTCAAGCGAATCCTCTTGCATCCCTAATTCTCCATAGAGATTGCCGAGATTGATATAAGCATCGATTAACTCCGGGTCGAGATCAATAGCGCGGCGATAGCCAGCAATTGCTAGCTCCGAATCGCCCAGGTATTGCTGTGCCAGGGCGAGATTATAGCGCACCCGTCCATCGTTCGGGTTTGCCTGTACCGCCTGCTCAAACGCTTCCGCGGCACTCTCATAGTCGCCTTGCAGCGCGGCTGCATTTCCCTTGTCCGTCCATTCTTGCTCCGCGAAGTTGCCCGATTGCGGTACAATTCCATTACTTTTGCCAAGCATTGGCAGTTGCATATCATCCATAATGTAGTCTATTTTCTCCTCTATTGCTGTTTTATGCATGTTCATATACGCTCGGATACGCTTGATTACTCTACTGTAAGCCCTACTGGAGATCGCTTCCGGCTTCACCGGCACACCAAAGGAGGCTCCTCGAACGCGAGAACAAGCACTTGTTCGTAAAAAAATATTTTCTGTATCTTCGGCTAGTATAGCACGCCCAACACTCTTGTACTAGTAGCAGATTTTCCGTTTAACCTTTGCGCACTCGCACATTACCGAGCAACACGCAAGGTAATATGCAGATCATAGCGGCTCCGCGGATAGTAAGCTTCAGTATAGACCAGCGGAGCACCTGTCAGATCAAACGTGGTACAGATGAGGCGTAATCCAGCTTCGCCAGGGGCAATTTGCAATACCTCTGCCTCATGCAACGTGGCACTGTCCGCGCTGAAATGTTGCTCAGCAATATATGGGCTGAGTCCTTCCGCGTTCATTAAACTATAAAGTGAGCCACTTGCTACCTCTTTGACACGCTGATAAATGCCAGTAGCTCGCGGATAGGGCAAGTAATCAACTTCATAGGCCACAGGCGTATCGTCCGCTGTGCGCAACCGCTCTAAACGAAGAAGCTGTTCGGTATCCAACAAAGCTAATTGATTGCGAATAGACTCAGAGCCGCGGATCAGTTCGCTCGCCAACAGCGCCCCTCCGGGACGTTGTCCCCGACGTTGAATCTCTTCCGTGAAACTGGTGAGCTCACTGAGCTTCTTCTGAATGCGCGGCTCACACACAAACGTTCCTTTACCGTGTTGGCGATAAAGCAGACCCTCATGCACAAGTTCTGATAAAGCCTGTCGCACCGTAGCACGGCTGACGTGATAATTAGACACCAGCTCTGGCTCCGACGGAATGGCGGTATGTGGCGCAAGATGACCAGCACTGATCTGGTGCTTCAACACTTCCTTCAATTGATAATACAGTGGCAATGGATTAGAACGTTCTAATGTGGGCATATACAGTTCCCCTTATGTCCAGACAACAGCAAGCAATAATAATCAAGATGTATTGGCAAGAATATAACACAAATGAACAAAAGAGTCGAGAGGTTAAATTTGAGGTGATAGCAGATAGCGCTACACGCGACCTTCGCTAAAGGCCGCGTGTAGCGCTATCTGCTATCACCTCAAGATTGTATTATTGAGCGGCGACGACGCGGTCGAGTTCTCTTTTCAAACGCACACGGTCCGCACCAATGACGCGCCCAACCTCAGCACCACCTTTAAAGATGATGAAGGTAGGGATACCTTGAATGCCCAGGCGAGTGGGGGTACGAGGATTGGCGTCCGTATCAACTTTGGCGAAGCTCAGTTTCCCTTTATATTCATCGCTCAACTGCTCATAATAAGGAGCAATGGATTTACAGGGGCCACACCATTCTGCCCAAAAATCAACGACGACAGGTGAATCAGATTTGAGCACTTTCGTCTCGAAATCCTGATCGCCTACATACACAAGATTGTCATGTGTTCCCATATTTAACGTTTCACTCTCTTTCTTCTTATGCCAGAATACATTTTCCGACAGTCTATCATATAGCAGCGTGCGAATACTTGTTGCTTACCCATGAGAACAAACCAGAGGTAATACTTATTCCAGCCATTCCCACTCAATAGTATACAAGCAAATTGACCTGAAAGAAAATAGTGTCCTGTAGCTGGTATAACCTGTGATCACACAACAAAACGGCTGTATGGGACTGAGTCCCATACAGCCGTTTTGTTGTGTTTATCTCCGGCGACCGCCTTGCAAGATGGAGAGCAATTCGAGTATATACAGGAACAGGTTCAATACTGTGATAAACAGCGAAACCGTCAAACCAATCGCATTCGGCATCGTATCAGCCATGGTACGTGCCCGCTGAATATAGAACAGCACATAGCCAGAGAAGATCGCTATGCCGATCAATGAGATGATCAACTCAAAAAGTGTCGTGTGGAATATTCCTCCGAATAACAACCCCATCACGCTAGCAATTAGTAGCAGGATCACCCCAAAGAACAGGTAATCACCAATGCGCGTAAAATCGCGTTTTGTCGTCCAGGCATAGGCCGCCAGTGCGAACGAAGTGATGGCCGTGATCAAAAAGGCCTCACCCAGAATATTGCTATTAGCCGCCAGGTAGTAGCCAATAATCGGCGAGATCGCCATCCCCTCCAGGAACGTGAAAAGGTAGAGCAGGAACAGGTTCAGCCCCGGCTTCTGAATCGCAAAATTCAAGGCAAAGAGCACCACCAACCCACCAATGGCAACAATCCAAAAAGAAGCCGTCGTCTGAAGAACAAAAAAACCTACAAAAGTGCCAATACAAGCAAAAAGAAAGGAAAATGCCAATAAACCCATCACCTTACTGATAAGTCCGCTACTCGACTGCGCACCTTCATACCCATACGGAAGCGTCTGGTACTGATAGCGCGAAGAACCAAAAATCCCGTTATTTCGCGTATTACCTGCGAATGGACCATTATTTCTTGGATTAAACATCATAACCTCACATAAAAAAAGACTGTCTTTCCTCACTAAAATATACGCAAAAATAAGCAAACAAGTTGCATGCCTTCACAAGGCAGGGATGCAAGGGGCGCCCCTTGACGGGGTTCTAGGGCTGCGCCCTAGTTCTCCCTCTCATCCTTGCCGCCGCAGGCGGCCTGTCAAATGTAGTTTGGCTGAGTAGTAAGGATCAACAAATTACAAATAAGCGGCATCCGTCGAGAACGCCGCTCATTTATAACTTATTGGCCCCAAAGGCCGCACTAGATAATGCACTATTTCTTGCTACGCTTCCCCTTTGGCGGCACATTTAGTGGCACAACTGGCACATCTAACACCTTTTGCTCAACCAGAGGAGGATCAACAATATTGGTAATATCACAACGGGGATGATTGCTTTCTGCATGCCAGTAAAACAGACTTCCCGACGGTTTCACCATCAGGCCCCCACAGCGTGGACATTGACGAGAAATGGGCTCCTTCTGAACCTCTACCATGCAGCACCCTCCTCTGTTCGGCACATAACCACAGCACAAGATGTTGTGAAGACTAAAGAACGCTCCATACACCACAAATTTCGCAGAAAGCCACGCCCACTTCGCCGAACGTCTTACTCCGTGTGCTCCAGCGATCATAGACAATAGCAATCGCGCCACAATTCCAACAGCGTGCGCGTCCCCCTGCCTTACTCTCAGCCTCAAGTTTATGCAGCAGTGTGCTGCGAGCTTCATCTGAACCAGTATACCCAGGGTTATAGGCCAGGTGCAGCAAGTTCCCCAATGGTAGCGAGATCTCATGTGTTGGAGGCTGCAAAGGTGCTGCTACTACTGCGACTGGCGGCGGCACAACCGGTGGTTGAACTGTCGGTGGTGGTTGTGGCGGTCGACGGAAAAGTTCGCCACGGGCGGTACGACGACCACTCTCGATAGGTACCGTAGGTTGTTGATTCGGCTCAGCACCATTGGACGTCGCTACGGGCGGCACGACTGGAGCCGCAGGAGGTGCTGATGCCACGGAAGGAACGGGTGTCGGTGTTGTTTCAGGTGTTGTGGGAGGTGCAGCTTGCTCTGGTGTAACTATACCTGCATTTTCCCCTTCCACTGGCCCAGTCGGTGTTTGCGCGGAGACAAATGCTTCTACAGCATTCTCTGTCATTTCCGCGCTATGATTATTGTTCTCAGGTTGTTCGGGTGGATTGGCGCGTTTGCGCCGTGTTATTGGCATAGGAGACTGCTCCCTTAGAAATAGTGTGCGTACTGCATTCGCAAGGCGCATTATATCACAGTAACGGGAAAAAGTCTAAGGTTGACTACGAGGTGCTTTAGGATATGGAAATAGCAGGAGCGTGATACAAAGTATGGCAGGGACAGGCCCGGCCACTACGCTAATGCTTACGCTAACCCTACTAGCCACATGTGCTCGCCTTAATTCTCGTTTTTATTTAAAGAAGTCTGCATTCACCTTAATGAAGTTCTTCCACTCGTTTGGAGTAGCCGATTCTTCAAAAATAGCAGTTACAGGACAGGCAGGTTCACAAGCGCCACAGTCGATACACTCATCTGGATTAATAAAAAGCTGTTCAGCCTCGTCAAACCCTTCCTCGCCCTGGGAAGGATGAATGCAGTCCACGGGACAAACATCCACGCAAGATGCATCTTTTACACCAATACAAGGCTGAGTAATTACATACGTCATAGTTGAAATATCCTCCTCTTAGCACGCCATTTCGCGTTGGTGGCGGCAAAGTTTTTTTCGGTCATGTTCAGTATAGAGGGTTGAGCAATCAATGTCAATTCCTTGGAGCACCAGCTTCCAAACCTTCTCACTATCGAATGTGGTCAAGCATGCCGATAGCTGAATAGAGAGCAGCATCACACTGCAAGCGCATGTATCAATGCGCGTATGTGCTTGAACAGTACAGGTGGAGAAATCTATGGGCATGCAACTAAAAAAAACTCATCCGCTACCAACTTATACCAATGAGTCAGCAGAGACTCTATTTGCTCAGGCTCAGCTTGCGAAACATAAGAGCCCCAACCCGTCGCCACCATTACCAGCCGTGCTAAACACGCGTGACCTCACCATCTTCATGCTGTTAATCGTTCTTTTCATTTCTAACAACAATGGAGTCCAGTTTAGCGGCCCAGCTACCTTTATTTACTGGGTGTTGGGTTTCCTAACATTTTTACTACCCACTGCCTACGTCACCCGTTGGCTGGCTCGACATTTTCCTGGGCAGGGCGCACCCTACCTCTGGGCCGCCCAGATCATTGGAGCCAACTGGAGCTTTTTTGCTGCCTTCTGCGCCTGGATACCCGGTGTTCTTTCAGTTGTCTCCGCGATCGAGGCAGGCATTGTCCTCATCCAATATCTGCTGCCAAATTGGTTTACCACGCCTCTCACGCAATGTCTTGCCATTCTTTTTGTCCTCGTCATCGCCACCTGTCTCACCTGTCTCCCTTTACGTTTGCTCAAAAACGTACTTGGCCTGCTCGCGGCCTGTTACGTCAGCGTCTACCTGCTGATTGGCCTGGCTGGCGTATGGTGGCTCACCGCAGGCCATATACCCGCAGTGAATTTTACGCAGGCGAGTGGATGGCAAATCAATGGGAATATTACTGCGATCTATGGTCTGATTGTCCTGGCATTGCTAGGCGTAGACGTCCCGCTTTTCATGGGTGGAGAAATTCGTGGTGGTCGTGCCGGCGCGAGACGCTCCAGCAGGTATGTCTGGTGGGGCGTTGCCATCACTATCCTGGCTTACCTCCTGGGTACCTTCGGCATCATGGCGATTGTCCCGCTGAACCACGCTGGCTCGATGGTCGCCAATGTAGAGGCCGTACAAATGGTTTTCGGCAATGTGGCCGGAAATACCGTTGATATTATCCTCTCTGCTAGCCAGATCACCATCACCATTGCCTATCTACTGATGTTTTCACGCCTGCTCTATGTCGTGGCCCAGGATCGACGCCTGCCAAAAGCATTGACAAAGCAGAATCGTCACGGCGTGCCAGTATACAGCATCGTCGTCCAAGGCGGCATCGTTGCAGGTATCGCCATACTCTCATTCGTAGGTATACCCACAGTCTTTGGCACACTCATACGCCCAGAAAACTTTGCACTCGATATCTACAATATATTGTTAGCAAGTGCAACAGCAATGTGGGCGTTTTCCACCGCTATGCTCTTCTTCTTTGTCTCACTCATGATATTCAAACACACCAAAAAAGCTCCTCATGCAGCACTGCATCGTATAAAAATCGGCAAACGTGAGAAGAGTATTCTATTAGCAATGTCTCTGCTCGGAACAATCGCCTCCTTACTGGCTATCTGGTCCACCGTCTCCAGTTCGTGGATTCCAAATCTTATCTCCAATAGCCAATGGAGCATCCTCGTCTTGGGTAGCATAGTTCTCTCACTCATCATTGGCTGGGTTGGGAGCGAATTACCGCGTTTGCACGCCACGATCACGGAGCAACGACGTATTAACGACCATAATATCCTCTTGCGCACAGAACTGGAAGAGGCCAATTCCGAGCAAAAAATTATTGTCGAGCAGCAGCAAGAACTGCTCGCAGAAGTTAATCGTCTCTATCGCGAACGCGCCCAGGCTGCTATCACCGACGCCATTACCGGCTTGCCGAATCATCGAGCGATTATGAGTCGCCTGGATGAAGAAATTGCACGTTGCCAACGCTCAAACAGCACCTGTGCTATCCTCTTCATCGACCTCGACTATTTCAAACGTATCAACGATACATGGGGACACCGGGCTGGAGATGCCATTCTGCAAGAGGTAGGCACACGGCTTCGCTCAATTTTACGCTTGGAAGATTTCGTGGGCCGTTATGGTGGAGAAGAATTCGCGATTGTCCTCACTGATGTTGATCTGGGCGCGGCAAACCTGACAGCAGAGCGACTACGCAACGCTGTTGGCAATCAATCATGCATGTGGATCGCGGAAGATACTCAAACCGTCACTGCTATCGCAGTAACCTGTAGCATTGGTGTCGCGATCTATCAATTACACGGCCTCTCACGCGAATCCTTACTTGAACAGGCCGACAGGGCCATGTATGAGGCTAAACACGCTGGTCGCAATTGTGTACGCGTTGCCGATATAGTTATTGACTCACAAAAAGTAACGCCTGTCATCACTGATATGTCTCATAGAGTTAGGCTAGAACAAGTCATGCCTGGGCAGACGGTAGACGCTTTCATAGCCGTTGCGGCCGCGCACGATCAAAGTACGAGCGCACACGCCTATCGCCTCGTTTCGCTCGTGGAAGCAACGGCTATCAAGCTCAACTTACCGGAAGAAGAAATACACCTGGCGCGGCTGGCAGCCCTCCTGCACGATATTGGTAAAATTGGTATTTCAGATGCCATCCTCCATAAACCAGCCCCTTTAACGCAAGATGAATGGTCGGTGATGCGCAATCACCCGGAGATTGGACGCCAAATATTGATACAGGTTGGCGGCGTCTTCCAACATCTGGCACCCATCGTCGTCGCCCACCACGAACGATGGGATGGCAGTGGCTATCCCCATCAACTCGCCGGCGAGGATATTCCACTGGTTGCTCGTATTATCACTGTCGTTGATTCATTTGACGCCATGACCTCGAACCGACCCTATCGTCAATCATTGCCTACAACTGAGGCCCGTGCGGAACTACTACGCTGTACTGGTAGCCAGTTTGACCCACGGGTTGTGACCACCTTCCTGCAAGTGCTGGACGATCAAGCGCAGCAAACACAACATCACCTTATACCATCACAGTCAGTCGTTGCCGAGGACTCGACCAAAGCGATCAGCACAGCCAACCCTGACCAGGAGCCAGTCAACGTCTGATACTAACTATCGCTCAGAGAACGTGTGCCGATGCAGGTAACGTCCACCACCTTTCCCGCCAACATATTCACCGTGCTGAACGATGACACGCCCTCGCAAGAGCACCGTATCCGGCACGCCCTGCACTGGCAATCCCTCGTAGGGCGTGTAGTCAACACGTTGGTGTTGTGTGGCCGCACTGATGGTCATCTTCCGTTCAGGATCAAAAATCAGCAGGTCTGCATCACTACCGGGCGCGATCGTGCCTTTGCGCGGGTAGAGACCAAAGAGCTTCGCTGGTGCCGTCGCAACTAGGTCAACAAAATGCTGCAGCGTTAATTTGCCAGTACGCACAGCATCGTACATCAGCATCACGCGCTGCTCCACCCCCGGCAAGCCATTCGGTATTTTGCTAAAGTCGTCGCGTCCCAGTTCTTTCTGGCCCGCGAAGTTAAAGGGAGCATGGTCGGTAGAAACCACCTGGAGTTCGCGGCGTTGCAAGCCAATCCATAGCGCCTCATTATCAGCCAGGCGGCGCATCGGCGGCGTACAGACAAATTTCGCGCCCTCGAAGCCGGGCGCGGCATAACAACCATCGTTAAGATAGAGATATTGCGGACAGGTCTCGCCCCATACTGCCAACCCTTTGGCACGAGCTGCCGCGACCGCGTGCAGCGAGTGGGCGCAACTTACATGGACAACATACAGGGGAGCCTCAGCCAACGTTGCCAGTGTAATGGCCCGTTGCGTTGCTTCACCTTCCAAAATAGCAGGTCGGGTTAACGCGTGATAGCCAGGAGCCGTCTGTCCTGCCGCCACCGCCTCGCGCACAATCAAATCAATGACGATCCCGTTTTCAGCGTGAACCATCACCAACCCACCTAAACGGGCGGAACGACGCAGCACGCGAAAAATAGTCTCGTCATCCACCATAAACGTGTTCGGATAGGCCATCAGTAGCTTGAAAGTGGTAACACCAGCCGCAATCATTTCGTCCATCGCCGCTTCCGGTGCGGCAGCAAGATCAGTAATGGTGATATGAAAACCATAGTCAATGACCGCTTTATCCTCGGCCTTGGCATGCCAGGCTTGCAGGGCTTCCGCGAGCGTATGACCACGCTGCTGATTCGCAAAATCCAGGATGGTCGTCGTGCCACCACAGGCTGCGGCAATCGTACCCGTCTCAAAGTCATCACTCGCTACCGTCGTCGGCAAGGGTAACTCCATATGCGTATGCACATCGATGGCCCCCGGAAAGACATATTTCCCTTGCGCATCCAGCACAATCTCCCCCTGACGTCCGGCAAATGATCCTGGCGCACCCAACGCCACGATTTTTTCTCCGTCGATCAGAATATCACCCAGGTAATCATCGATCGCCGTCACGATATGACCATTGACAATCAGCATAGTTCACACTCCTGAGCTAAGCAACCGGGTATACTTTCAAATTACTGTAGGCAATATCCGCTTTTGCGCCACTCGTCGTCGCCAATAAAGCGATATCACCCGCGGCGGTAAAGGTAGCATCAGTCGCCTGCGTCAGAAATGTACCATTCGCATAGAACAAAAAAGTACTGCCTTGCACAACGACCTGCAACGTGTTCGTGACATTATACCCTTGCTTGAGGGCCGCTGTTGCAGTCCAATCATGACCTGATAAAGGCGTCGTAGAGGTGCCAGCTACGGTAGATATTTTGTAATTCCCCTGACTATCAACTTCAAAAAGATAGCCTGAATAGTTATTAAAGCTATCGGTATTCACGCGGAAAAAGAGACCTCCGGAATGCCCACTGATCATATTCATATCCACCGCGATGGTCGCATTTTTATACGTATTGCCAGACTCACGACAGCCATGAAAATTCACCAGGTTGACACCCTCCGTCACATGGTACCCATCCGGCTTGAAGGTACAATGGCTATCATTGCCATTGATGCCATCCCATTGCGCGGCAATGGTGTTAGCTTTAGTGGGATCGTTCAGCGCATCCTGGTACGTGGGCGAACCTGCCGTCGCGGTCTGAATGACACCGGCAGTCGCGCTGGCCTGCGCCGCGGCAGTCGCCGTCGCATGCGCGATAGCGGTCGCTGTTGCTTGTGTATGGGCAGTCGCGGTGATAGCAGCAATAACCTTGGCAGTGGCAGTCGCGTTTGGCGTGTTCGTCGGCGTCAGCGTCGGCGTAGCAGTGGGACCAACCGTCGCTACAGGTGTCGAACCTGTAGCCGGTGATCCCGGCTTGAGATGAGCAATTAAATATATGCTGGGCACCAGGACAACAAGCAGTACGATAAGAGCAATAATAATGGCAATCATATAGCGTTTGCTACTTGAACGCGCACGAGTTGGCAGTGGCCTACGCGTCCCTGGTGGTTGTGTACCGCTCAGAGGAGACGAGCGTGGCGGAAAATATTGCGCCGTTTCGGTCGCATTTGATAGTGGTGCCGACCTGAGCAAGGCTGGATTCGCCGCCAAAGGTGGGACAGGCGGCAAGACGATTTTACTACTCCCAACGCCAGGAGCAGTGGTTCCTGGCGTGCGCATAGTGGCAACAGTAGCATCGTTTCGCCCCTGTAGCCCTTGTAGCTCACTGACAGAACGTGCGGAAACAGCATGACAAAATGCCTCGGCCAGTTCCGTTGCACTGCTATAGCGCAAAGCAGGATTCTTCTCCAGGGCCTTAAAGATTACGCGCTCAACCTGCGGCGAGATATTCTGCGAGATGCTGCTGGGGGCTGGTGGACGCTTGTTCATGTGCATCGTTACCACGGCAATCTGGTTCTCCGCGGTAAAAGGCAATTGCCCCGTCACCATCTCAAACAGCAAGACACCCAGGGAGTACAGGTCACTCCGTACATCGGCCTTATGATTGGGTTCAAAGAGTTCAGGGGCCACATAATCGACCGTCCCCAACACATTACCCGCGGTGGTCAACTGCGTTACATCGGACTCTGTACGGGCAATACCAAAGTCAGCCAGGTAACATCTCCCCTCGGCATCGAGCAACACATTCGAGGATTTGATATCGCGATGAATAATTCCTTGGTAATGAATATAGTCGAGGGCAGAGGCTATCTCTTTCATACTGCGGCAAGCATCTTCCAGGGCAAGGGGCGCACGACGGATACGCGCACGCAATGTCCCGCCTTCCATAAAGGGCATCACGATATAGTACCACGTCACGTTACCAATCTGGCTTTCGCCTGAGTCAAATACCGCTACCAGATGGTCATTGCGAAATGACGCCATCAAATGCGCTTCACGAATGAAACGACTCAGCATCTCCTCGTCTTCACGCTTAAATACTTTGACAGCTATTTGCCGATCCATATGGGGATCATACCCCTGATAGACATCTGCCATCCCTCCACGACCAACTAACTTGAGCAGTTCGTAGCGACCAAGTCTCTTCCCCTCCAGTCCAGGCATACTATTTTCTCCCAACACTAGCTTTTGCACAGTTTCCGACTGCTTCACACGCCATCAGGCTACAAGCAATATATCACGAAAAGGGATAGGACTCAACAAAAAGAACGTAACCGTTATTAGATATTGCTCAAAAAATCGTTTACCGCTTGCATGAACGCAGTGTATTTACTGCGATGAATATTATGCGAGGCACCATTGATCTCGACGGCACGGCTGTGCGCGGTCAGATACTGCCGCGCTCGCTCCCAGGCCGATGTGTCGATCACTGTCCCAAGAGCCGCGTCGGCCCGCAGCAAGAGTGTTGGCGCAGTGATATTGGCAAGCAGAGGCAGCAGATCACCCGCTTGCCCATTATTGGAAAAGACACTGAACACCGCCTCACGCGTCACTTTTTGCAGCGCGTCAATCTTGCCCTCGATATCTGCCTCCGTCCAACCAGGACTGCTGGCGGCAATTTCGGGGCGCAATTCATGTGCTGGACGTCCAATATCCTTGCTATAGAATGAAGCCCATTTTTCGGAACCGTCAAGCCCAAAGTTATGTGCTGGGTCCTCGAGGATAACATGAGAGAAGCTGGGCACCGATTGCTGCGACCCCGCTCCACTTGCCAGTACCATCGCCGTAGCACCACCCCAGGAATGCCCGATCAGCACAGGATGTTCCAGACCTAAAGCCTCCATAAAGGCAATAGCATCATCTGCCGTTTGGCGCAGACTATATGCCCCCCGCTCAGGTTTGATGCTATCGCCATGACCACGTTGATCGAGCGCATAGACCCGGTATCGCTCAGCTAGCACTGGCCCGACGCGCACCCAACTCAATGCGGAACTCGTAATGCCGTGCAGCAACAGCACACTGGGCAGTTCAGACCGATCGGCCCCCCAACTTAGATAATGAAAACGACCATCAGGTAAATCAATCATCTGGGATTGAGCAGTCTTATCCGTCATTGTTCTCTCCTTTACGTCGCTAGTTGATTATTTGATACGCATCTATGCATAAGCACCGTTTCTTTTATACCCTCACATAGAGATGTGACGTCTCGTCATAGCGAAAAACTGGATTTCCCTTGTGAAAACTGAGATCGCCATTGGTACTACCAGTCAGCCAGATCAGCACACGCGTTCCCGTGGGTAGTTGAAGAAGATATCGCCAATGATTGAGCGAACTTGGCCCTGTTACACCAAAGAGCCAGGCACCACCATCGTCGTCAATGGTGTTGGGCACAAGCTGATTGCAGGAAAACGAGTTGTCATCATGCGTATTATCCACCTGCAAATCGCACGCCCGCAAAGACATGCCATTCAGCGAGGTTGTTGCATCAGCAAAGGGATAGGTATCAAAACCGCTGATATTTTTACGTGCCAGCGATGCTTGCGCCCACACCCACGAACCCACCTTTACAGGCAGCGTCGTTTGCACATAGAGATGCACCTGCACCCCTGACGCAATGCGGACCGTGAGATAGCAACCGCTAGAACAATCAATCCCCAGTTGCTCCTGATGTGCCACATTGATCACTGGCGTCGGCAAAACCTGCTGGGGAGATGTCGCATTAACTGCCTGCACTTCTCCGCCCAGCGCAACCAAAGGATATTGTGGCGAAAGCGTCAACACCATGCCGGGCTGCAAAGCATGGCAATCTTGCCCAATCGCCGCATCCAGTGCTTTAATCGTCTCCGCTTTAGCATCACTAAAAATAGTGCTGGCATCAGCCATACGCATCTGCACCGCGAGAATTTCGTCACAAGAATCTGCCCCCTGCACCGTGTAAAGAAGAGAACCAGGTTGCGGCAGCGTCGTAGGAAACGCGGGCAATGGCGTAGGGATGGCAGTAGGAGTAGGCCCAGTGATAGTATAGAAATAGTTGGTGACGGCGGGAAATATCTTTAATCCGGCATGGGTGCCAAAGTAAAAAGCAGGAATAGCCAGCAACGCCAGTAACGGCAAGAGCAATAGGAGTCGCCAGGGTATCAAATGGATGACAATCCATAGATTTTCCGCCGCTGTGCTGCGCGGCTGAAATCGACGCGTCATGGTACCTCCAATCTAGCGGAACTTGTCACAGCCATTATAACAAGGTGTGCGCCAAATTACCATTGACGATCTTCTATCTCACCCTATCTTCCATTACTCCATATGCCCGATTCATCCTCCAGGCCGCAGCCCCTCTCTACTTTCTTCATCAATGGCTAAGCACTCACTAGCCCGCTATCTCTCTATCAAGCCACCCCAAGCGCCGCACGAGCAAGGTGCTGCACCATTGGCACAACCTCCTCAACACTGCGCGAGACCCCAGCCAGAGTATCAAAGGTCTCAAAGCTGGTCAATGTAAAGAGCACATCCACGGCCCCGTCGAAGCCCTCACTGAGGGCAGGACTTTGCTTCTCGACTATCCGTTGTGCGATCGCACGTACCCCTTTCCGCCTCCATTCATCTCTTGTCCGAATCACTTGCTCAAAATCTGGGTCGAGCGCGGCCAGTGCTCGCAGCCGACGCATCACAAGCCGATCCACCTCCCAGAAGCGACCAAAAATACTAATGTACTGGTTGAGCACAGCCAGCGGCTCCGGCTGACGAAAAGCACTGGCTATCTCTTCCATGCCACCGCTAGCCGCCAAACCATCACATAACGCCTCGAGCAACCCCAATTTGGAGCCGAATTGGTGGTAGACCGTCATGCGAGCCACATCGGCCTGACGCGCCACCGTTTCAATGGAGAAGCGGGAATAACCATCAGGAGCCATAAGCAAGGCTCGGGTCGCGGCAAGGATACGGGTACGCGTCAGATCGCTAGCCGCCTGTCGCTGACCAAGTTGATACGGGCGTGGACTCATAAAGAGCTTGACACCTCCAAAAATCTATTGTATAGTCTGTATAGCTAAATTAATTGGCTAGACTGTCCATATAATATCTCATGCTTACGCTTATGTAAAGATACAACGAGGAGAGGCTCTGCATCCTTCCGGGGGAAAGTAGGAGGAAAATCGTGAAAAAGTGAGCAAACAGCTTGTCCTTCGTTAGATTGGTATGAACAAAAACGCCAGATCAAAACGAGGACAAGTGATGCAACACCAGCATAGCATA